>NZ_JAMPMI010000001.1:0-293409 GCF_028478065.1 Providencia sp. PROV255
GTGTTTTTTTACATTTTTTTTCTAACTGCCTATTTACCACACAAAACGACTACTTTTTGATTCTTTTTAGTGCTTCTGGCAGTTCGGCAATACTATTAATAACAAGATCTGCATTATTAATTGCCTCATCTGTGACTGGCTCGCCACTTTTTACTAATACGGTCGTACCGACGTTAGCACCTTTACCTGCTAACATATCAGCCAGTTTGTCACCGACCATAATGGATGAAGCCATATCTATCTTTAAAAAGTCTTGTGCATCTAATAGCATTCCAGGTTTTGGTTTACGACAATTACAGTCTTGGCGATATTCTTCTACTGTAGCTTCAGTATGATGGGGGCAAAAATAAATACCGTCTAAGTCAATACCGCGATCTGCTAATGACCAATCCATCCATTCTGTTAGTTGCATAAACTGGTCTTCTGTATAAATTCCCCGACCAATACCTGACTGGTTGGTTACGATAACTAATGCATAGCCCATCTTTTTTAATTCAAGCATTGCTTCAATTGACCCTTCGATAAATTCGAAGTCATCAATTTTATGCACATAGCCATGATCGATATTAATTGTTCCATCTCTATCTAAAAAGACTGCTGGGATCCCGTTACTCACCTGTTTGCTCCTAAAATTTAGTATTTTTTTAGTATCTCATGAAAAGAAATAAAAGGAGAATAGAATAAATAGAACAATCTTTATTGACTTAGACGTCTAGACGCCTTAACATCCAACCTTATTAGATACACTATCTAAAAACAATTCAGATAAAGTTAGAAACTATAAATGATAAAGCTCTCAAATATTAATAAAATTTTCCAGCAAGGAAGCCGTAACATTCAAGCACTTACTGATATTAGCTTGCATGTGCCTGCTGGTCAGATCTATGGCGTTATTGGTGCTTCAGGTGCAGGTAAAAGTACGCTTATTCGTTGCGTAAATATGCTTGAGCGCCCAACTTCAGGCCAAGTTATTGTTGATGGGCAAGATTTAACGTCGATGACTGAAAAAACCTTGACGAGAGCACGTCGCGGCATTGGCATGATTTTTCAACATTTTAACTTGTTATCTTCACGCACTGTTTTTGATAACGTTGCTCTACCTTTAGAGCTTGATAATACGCCTAAAGAAAAAATTAAAGAGCGTGTGAATGAATTACTAGATTTAGTTGGTTTAAGTGAAAAGAAAGATGCTTATCCTGCGAATTTATCCGGCGGACAAAAACAACGTGTAGCTATAGCTCGCGCATTAGCTAATTCCCCTAAAGTATTGCTATGTGACGAAGCTACAAGTGCATTAGACCCGGCGACAACTCGTTCAATTTTAGAATTGTTGAAAGATATTAACCGCCGATTAGGACTAACTATCTTATTAATTACTCACGAAATGGATGTTGTAAAACGTATTTGTGATCAAGTTGCTGTAATAAGTGGAGGTCAATTAATCGAGCAAGATAAAGTGAGCGAAGTATTCTCTCACCCAAAAACACCTGTCGCTCAAGCATTTATACAGTCAACATTAGTCATTGATATTCCAGATGATTATAAAGAACGATTGAAAACAGAACCAGGTCAAGACCTATCTCCATTACTTAAGCTCGAATTTACAGGGCAGTCTGTTGATGCACCTTTAATTTCAATGGCAGTACGTAAGTTTGATATTGATATTAATATTTTAAGTTCACAAATTGACTACGCTGGCGGCGTGAAATTTGGTGTGATGCTAGCAGAGCTACATGGCATCAATGGTGGCGTTGAGTCCACAATTGCATTTTTGAAAGAGCACCACGTGAAAGTAGAGGTTTTGGGTTATGTCTGAGAGAATGATTTATCTGCTGATTAACGGCACAATTGACACTATCACAATGACCTTTGTTTCCGGCTTTTTAGGTTTTGTTTTAGGTTTACCTTTAGGCGTGTTGCTCTATATTACGCGCAAAGATCAAGTTATGGAAAATGTTGGCTTATATCGTGCTCTTGCGGTTGTTGTTAATATTTTCCGTTCAGTACCGTTTATTATTTTGCTAGTTTGGATTATTCCATTAACGTCGTTTCTTGTTGGTACCACCATTGGTTTAAAAGCAGCTATCGTGCCTTTAACTATTGGGGCCGCACCATTTATTGCTCGTATGGTTGAAAATGCGTTATTAGAAATTCCAAGTGGTTTAATTGAATCAGCTCGTGCAATGGGGGCAACTCCACTTCAGATTATTCGTAAGATTTTAATCCCTGAAGCATTGCCAAGTTTAATTAATGCAGCCACTATCACGTTAATTATGTTAGTCGGATATTCTGCAATGGGTGGTGCAGTTGGTGCCGGTGGTTTAGGCCAAATCGCACTACAATATGGTTATCAAACCTATAACCCTGTTGTGATGAATACCGTTATTGTTCTACTTGTCATTTTAGTAAATCTAATTCAGTTTGGTGGCGAGTATTTAATGAAAAAAGTTTCACATCGATAGTTAGTAAAATAGCGGCGCCGTTGAGGTGCTTATAAAGTCCGTTTTAAAGGGGTAAACCAATGTCTATTAAATTAAAATCTATCGCAGTTGTCGGCGCGCTATTAGGCACACTCGTTCTCACTGGTTGTGGTGAAAAAGAGAAAGATGCTAACAGCATTAAAGTTGGTGTGATCATGGGCAAAGAATTAGAAGTTGCTGAAGTCGCGCAAAAAGTAGCTAAAGAAAAATACGGTTTAAATGTTGAGCTTGTTTCATTTAATGACTTCGTCTTACCAAACGAAGCATTAAGTAAAGGCGATATCGATGCGAACGCATTCCAGCACAAGCCTTATCTTGATCAGCAAATTAAAGACCGTAACTATAAATTAGTCCCTGTTGGAAATACTTTTATTTATCCAATTGCGGCTTACTCTAAAAAGATTAAGTCAGTTGATGAACTTGCAGATGGTTCACAAATTGCGTTACCAAATGACCCAACTAACTTAGGCCGTTCATTACTGTTATTACAACAACAAGGTTTAATTAAATTAAAAGATGGTACAGGTTTAATGCCAACGGTTTTAGATGTGGTTGAAAACCCGAAAGACCTGAAATTTGTTGAGTTAGAAGCACCTCAATTACCTCGTGCTTTAGATGACCAAAAAATTGCCTTAGCGATCATCAATACTACTTGGGCGAGTAGTGCTACACCTAAATTAACCCCAGCAAAAGATGGTTTATTTGTTGAAGATAAAGATTCTCCTTACGTAAATATTATTGTTGCTCGTGAAGATAATAAAGATAGCGAAAATGTGAAGAAATTTATTCAAGCATATCAATCAGATGAAGTGGCAAATAAAGCTAACGAAGTCTTCGATGGTGGTGCAGTTAAAGGCTGGTAATCTTTTTTATTATTTAAAAAACGATTAAAATACTAGACGGCTTAACGCCGTCTAGTATTTTTTGTAATTTATAGACTATAAAACAACGGCATTATTTTGAATAATATAAGAAAGGTATAATTATGAGACTGTTATTGCTCACTTTGGTGACATTTTTGTTAGCCGGGTGTGGAATTAACCAATACACGAGTCCAGGGCAAAATAAAGGTTTCACTAGTATGAAATTGTCTAAACCTGTACCGAGTGAGACAAAACCAAACACTGCAAACGTTAAATTAATGAATAGTCCAGAAGAATTATTAGGGATGCCTTTCAAAGATTTAGGTGTTGTTTCTGGGGAATCTTGTCGAGAAAGTGTTCAAAGCCCTCCGGCAAATTTGAATACCGCAAAAAACAGTATGTTATCACAGGCTGCCTATATTGCGGCTGATGCAGTACTTTTACACCAGTGCCAAACTATGACCTCCCCAGGTTGTTACCAGGCAACTATTTGCGAAGGCAGTGCATTAAAAATTGTTGAATAAGTATCTTATGCAATCTTTTCAGTTTAATGTTATTGGGCACATTGAATCACCTTATAAAGAAAAGTTTGCGATCCCTCGCCAACCTGGACTTGTTCAGGGAGGTGCGGGACGCTTACATCTAAATTCTCCATTTAACCAGCCAAATGCAGTCCGAGGTCTCAATCAATTTAGCCACGTTTGGGTTTTATTCATTTTTCATCAAACGATGAAAAATGGCTGGAAGCCACTAGTGCGTCCTCCAAGACTAGGAGGCAATGATAAAATGGGTGTTTTCGCAACCCGTTCAACATTTAGACCAAACCCAATAGGTATGTCACTTGTTGAATTACATGGAATAACAATAAAAAATAACCAAGTGATCCTTGAGCTTGGTAGTCTTGATTTGGTTGATGGCACCCCAGTTATCGATATAAAACCTTATTTACCTTTCGCTGAGGCAATACCTACTGCAACTGCAGGGTATGCGCAAGAAACACCTTCAGATAATATGCCGGTTATATTTACCCCACATACAGAAACTGTATTAAATACTTATCAAAGTCAGTACCCGGGTATTAAACAATTTATTTCACAAGTTTTAATGCAAGACCCTCGCCCTGCATATAAAAAACAATCTACTGAAATACGTGACTATGCAGTCCATTTATTAGATTTTAATATTCGTTGGCGAGTAATTGATGGTGTGACTGAAGTATTCGCTATTGAACCATACGAAAAATCACCTTAACCCCTTTTGACAAGTCTTCGTCACTGGTAGACTAGCTCACTATATACCTTGGCAAATAAGTCGTTTGCCATAACTTGTTGTTCTAATGGAACCTATACAATGCGTACTAGCAAATATCTGCTCTCAACTCTAAAAGAGACCCCTGCGGATGCAGAAGTTATCAGCCATCAGCTGATGCTGCGTGCAGGAATGATCCGTAAACTTGCCTCTGGTCTGTATGACTGGTTACCCACTGGTGTGCGTGTTCTGCGAAAAGTAGAAACCATCGTTCGTGAAGAAATGGAAAATGCAGGCGCTATAGAGGTATCTTTACCCGTCGTCCAACCTGCAGATTTATGGCAAGAAAGTGGACGTTGGGAACAGTATGGCCCTGAATTGCTGCGTTTTGTTGACCGTGGTGAGCGCCCGTTTGTTCTCGGCCCAACCCATGAAGAAGTGATCACCGATTTAGTGCGTAACGAAATTACGTCTTACAAACAACTACCATTGAATTTATTCCAAATTCAAACCAAATTCCGTGATGAAGTTCGCCCACGTTTTGGTGTGATGCGTTCACGTGAATTTATCATGAAAGATGCATACTCTTTCCACACTAGCCAAGAATCATTGCAAGAAACCTACGATACAATGTACGAAGCCTACAGCAAAATTTTCACGCGGATTGGTTTTGATTTTCGTGCTGTTCAAGCTGATACAGGCTCTATCGGTGGTAGCGCATCCCACGAATTCCAAGTATTAGCAAAAAATGGTGAAGATGACGTTATTTTCTCTACCGAATCTGATTATGCTGCTAACATTGAATTCGCAGAAGCATTAGCACCAACAACACCTCGTGGCGCTCCAACAGAAGAAATGCGGCTTGTTGATACGCCAAATGCAAAAACAATTGCAGAGCTTGTCGAACAATCCAATTTACCTGTTGAGAAAACTGTTAAGACATTGATTGTCCACGCGAAAAAAGATTCAGGGCACACTTTAGTCGCTTTATTAATTCGTGGCGACCATGAATTAAATGAAATCAAAGCAGAAAAACACCCTTTAGTGGCTAGCCCATTAGAATTTGCCACTGAAGCTGAAATCAGAAATGCGGTGAATGCAGGCCCAGGTTCTTTAGGCCCTGTCAATATGCCTCTACCGATTGTTATCGACCGTAGCGTTGCAGTAATGAGCGACTTTGGTGCTGGCGCAAATATTGATGGCAAACACTATTTTGGCATCAACTGGGAACGTGATTTAGCGTTACCAGAAGCTTTTGATTTACGTAACGTTGTTGAAGGCGACCCAAGCCCTGATGGTAAAGGCGTACTACAAATTAAACGCGGTATCGAAGTTGGCCACATTTTCCAATTAGGCACTAAATACTCAGAAGCAATGAAAGCATCGGTCCAAAATGAAGATGGCCATAACCAAATCGTCACCATGGGTTGTTATGGTATTGGTGTAACGCGTATTGTTGCCGCTGCCATTGAACAAAGCCATGATGACCGAGGAATTATTTGGCCGGATGCAATTGCTCCGTTCCAAGTGGCTATTTTACCAATGAATATGCACAAATCTTATCGTGTTAAAGAGGTTGCAGAAAAACTTTACACTGACTTAAAAGCAAACGGTATTGATGTGATTTTCGATGACCGTAAAGAGCGCCCTGGTGTGATGTTTGCCGATATGGAGCTGATTGGTGTTCCATATACTATCGTTATTGGTGACCGTAACTTAGACAACAACCAAATTGAATATAAATCACGCCGAAGTGATGATAAAGAACTTGTTGGTTTAGAAAATATTGTTAGCTTCCTAAAAGGTAAGCTCGGTAAATAAAACAGGTTAAAAGCTAGAAAATAAAGCCCAAATTTAGGTTACTTTGAATTTGGGCTTTTTCTTTAGATGTCTCGGTACGAACCAATCTTAAAGCCATGTGCCAAAATTTGTGATTTTAAGTTTTCAGATGTTAAAACTTCCAATTCATTTAAACGTGGATATGCATAGTTACTTTTTAATAGTGCATTATCAATAAAAGCAGGATGGCTCATAACTTCAATAGATCTATTACCTTGTACCTTAGCTTCATTAATAATCTTCAAAAACAGTGTTTCTGAAATTTCATCACCATAGAATTCGCTACTAAAACAGTCCGTACTCACCACTTGATATGATAATGGTGGCCAATTCTTCTCTAATTGACGATCAACGCGTAATGCAACTCCCTTCTCTTGGGCGAAAGCAACTACAATTGGAAAAATACCTTCAATCATATGGACATGATGATGGCTATCAATATGGCTAGGTTTTTGACCAAAAATTTCGATAAACTTTTGATATTGCAAGTTTAGCTCTTGTTCAATCTCAATCAATGGTAAATCATTAATATCCCAAAGCCATTTCCCCAACATTCCATCACGGCTGAGTGTAGGCATTGATGATAAGGGCTTTCCTGCAGTTAAAACAAAATGCATGCCCACCGCTAAGTTCGGATTTTCTTGGCTTAATTTAGCTGCATGGGATATTGCTGGCATATTCATCATCGCACTAGTTGAATGAACTATCCCATTACGATGAGATTCAATAATACCATAATTGACAGCTTCACAGAGCCCAAAATCATCAGCATTTACAATAAGTAGTACAGCCATATGCTCTCCCTTAATTCTATAAGCTATCTGGCTAATTAACCTTCTTGCTCAAGCTGTTGTATTGCTTTAGCAAAGTTGGGTAGATATTTTTTATGGGCGATAAGTAATTCCTTAGAAATTAAACGCGCATCGTTATCAGAATGAATTAATGGGTTTAAATTCATCGCCAATAAAACATCATTAAACTGACCATTTACTGCAGCTTGGCTAGTCGCAATCTCAAAGTTTTTTAAGGTATAAATTAAACCAAGTACTTTATCATCAAAATGTTTTACCCGTGGGTGCGGTTTCGCACCATCACGACCTAATATACATGTCATTTCGACAGTCCAGTCTTCAGGAATATTATCGATATGTCCATGATGTGGAATATTAACATAGTGCTCCGTTTGCTTATCATTGTATATCGCATTGATGACTTCACAAGCTGCATCTGAATAATAAGCCCCACCTCTTAATTCAAGCTCTTTAGGCTTTACATCTAATGTCGGGTTTTTATATAGTTCAAATAGTTGATGTTCAACTTTTTGCACGACTTGTGCCCTAGCACCGCCTTTATAATACTCACCCAGCTCAATCGCTAGCATTTCCTTAGGTTTAAAATAGTACAATAAATAGGAACATGGGATCAGATTTAACCCGCGAATTAGACCTTCGTCAAAAGCAAGGTCAGTAATGTTTTTAACTGAATTGGCACTTAACGTTCCAGAGGCAATACCCTCTAATAATTCATTAAACCTCGATGAGCCATTTACAATAACATCTTTGATAAAAACCATATGGTTTAAACCAAATAAATCGATAGATAATTCATCACTATCAGATAGTTTTAAAACGTCGGTAATAAACATTTTCATACCGATAGGGATATTACAAACACCAATAAAGCGTGTGAAATTAGTATGCCGATAAACAGCCTCAGTCACCATACCAGCAGGGTTAGTAAAATTAATTATCCAAGCATTCGGGCAAATTTCTTCAACATCTTTGATAATGTCAAAAATCACAGGTATTGTTCGTAACCCTTTGAATAAACCACCAGCACCATTAGTTTCTTGTCCCAAATAACCATGTTTTAAAGGGATCGATTCATCTAATTCACGCGCTTTTAATTGCCCAACTCTTAATTGAGTCGTGACGAAATCAGCATCTTTTAATGCTTCTCGCCTATCCAGTGTTTTAAATATCTTTAGAGGTATATTGGCATGCTTAACCATGCGTTCGCATAAATTATAGATAATATCTAATTTTTCTTTACCTTCTTCGACATCCACTAACCATAATTCAGTAATAGGTAATTCATGGTAACGTTTAATAAAACCTTCCAGTAATTCAGGAGTGTAGCTACTCCCCCCTCCAATAGTAACAACTTTTAATTTCCGAGTCATATTAACCTCATGGACCTTTATAATAGACATAGAAAAGCACACCATCCTTATATATAAAGATGGGTATGCTAGAGATTTTAGTAATGGAAAGCTTATTTAGATAATAATTTAACCTACCATTTTTTGTTCAACGCTAAATAGATTTTTTCTGTAATCACTCGGTGTTAATGAAGTTAGCTCTTTAAATTTTTTTACAAATAAACTTGGGCTGCTATAACCTGATTCAAAAGCAATATCTGTAATTGAATAATTAGTTATTTCAAGTTGCTTTTTAGCAAAGTTAATTCTGATATCATTAATAATCTGCATTGGCGTTTTGCCATAATATCTTTTTGTTGCCCGGGTTAAGTATTCTTGTGATTTTCCCGTTATAGAAATCATGTTTTGTAGAGCTCTCTCACTAAACATAGCGATATCATGCATTTCTTCCAATGTGCTTTTTAACCACTGCGGTGCATCATCTCGCATACTTTTTTCACGATAATGGCGTAATCGATTTACTACATTAAATGTAACTAACTCAATAAATTCATTAAATTCGCTATCACGAAAATTTAATGATGCGATTACGGATTCTATATAAGCCATAAACTCATTTTTCAATTGATAACCCTGTGATGCAACAAAACAACTTGGTAATAGTGGTAAGTAATGTTTATCAAAAAATGATTTACTGATACCCACATTCAATATTCGTGTTAGCCCAAAATCATAAGCACTTTCGTGATAAGACCCTATTGGAAGAAAAATGAAATCTCCTCGTTCTAATAAAACTTTTTTTCCATTAATTATTTGATAACAACGCCCCGTTAAAACGATCATATATTCATAATAATCATGTTGATGCAGTCCACTTGCACTCTCAACTTTATTATAAATAAAGACATGAAAGGTTTTATTATTAAAAAGTTCACTTTCTTGAACTAGTTTAATTTCAGCATTAGTGTCGGTTCTATTCATCAGTGTCTGCATCATGACCCTCTCTCTAATGGTTTAGTTTTTCATGTAATTCAATTAACTCTGTAATTAATTCACGGGCTAACATTGCGTTCATTAAATGATCCTGCGCATGAACTAGGACTAGGCTTACTTTGATTCGCCCTTCCCCCATATCACTTTCAATTAACTGAGTTTGCACTTTATGAGCTTCATTCAACGAGGAATGAGATTGCGCCATTAAACTTTTTGCGGTCACAAAATCACCTTCTTTCGCTTTTTTTAATGCGGTGTAAGCTAAGCTTCTTGCTTGCCCTGCATTAATAATCAGTCCCATGACAACTTCTTCAAGTTCATCCGTAGTGGCATTTTCTTGGATATCATTAAGCTCAAACATATTTTTATCTCTATTTTAATGAGAGGAGCAAGCTCCTCCCTATTTTAAAATTTAAGTGCGTTAGCAATATCTTCTTCACTTTCTTCTTCATCAATTGTGTTTTGTGCTTTATTAGAAATCACAACAAATGGAAGATAAACGAGTACGGCCACACCAAGGTTAAATAATGCAAGTAATAAAGCGGCAATACTACCATTTGTATTGAAGAATGCAGCTAGCCCAGTAGGCATCGTCCATGGTGCAATATTCGTCACTGGCGGGATAATCCCTAGATAATAAGCCGCGACCATTATTCCCGCCAATAAAGGCTGAATAAGAATAAATGGAATAAACATTACTGGGTTCATAATAATGGGTAGACCAAAAATAATCGGCTCATTAATTTGGAAAATACCCGCTGGTAATGCTAATTTCGCAACCTGACGATGATCGGCACGGCGTGATGCAATAAAGATAGCAATAATTAATCCTAATGTAGCACCGGTTCCACCTAAGAACACATAGGAATCAAGCATCGGTTTTGCCCACATATGGAAAGACTTACCCGCAGCAATCGCAGCGTCAACTGAGCCATATTCAGCATACAAAGACACGTTTTCCAATGCCCATGGGGTCATTATGCCACTATCTAATGCGGTTAATGCGAGAGAACCGTGAATACCAAAGAACCATAGTAGAGACGTAAATACAACATATGCCCAACCAACAACATTCCCCATAGAAGCAAGTGGTGTTGATACTGTATCCATTATAATTTGATGGAAGTTACTACTAATACCGCTTAATGCCCACGACACAATTCCCATAATGGATAAGATAATAAAACCAGGAATAAGTGCAGAAAATGAACGAGATACAGATGGAGGTACGCTATCGGGTAATCTGATCACCCAATTACGGCGAACAATAAAAGTGAACATTTCAGCAACGACTAGCCCTAGAATGATCCCTGAAATGATATTTGCCCCACCGAGCCAGTTAGCACCAACAGCATAAGCACCATTGACGTCATAAGGTGTTACTGTCATGAAAGATGCAACGGCTAACAAACCAGCCGCTAGAGGATCCACCTTACGTTCTTCCGCCAGTGCCATTGCAATAAAAAAAGGTGCCATTAAGGACATTATCCCCAATGTCCCGTTATAAACATTTCCACCGATGGCTTTAAAGCCATTTAGTGTTTCTATCGTTGAGGGTTCTAGTCTAACGCCCAAAGAATAGAAAAAAGACCCTGTATCAAAACTCAGAAAAACATTATTAATTAGCACAAACATTGCCCCAACTAATGTCAGAGGCATAATTCGAATAAAACCATTCTTTATTGCATTAACATGAGGTTGCTTTCCCAATCTAACTGCGAATGGAAGGAGAACCTTTTCAAGCGAAGTGATAAAAAGACTCATAAAATTACCCTCAATTTTTTTGAGTGTGCTCCATTCTTAACTAATTACGTTGTATTAATAGCGTTCATGTCGATGGAGTTATTATGTTGTAGAGGTAGTAAATAGCTTTTTGATACTAGCTTGCCGATTGTTGTTTTATGATTGCAACAGCGACTTTTAGTACACCAAGCCCATCCACTTTTCCGTATAAAAGTGAATCAATAACTTCAACTGGCTTATTAGGTAATAATTTCTGAATATCCGATAACATCCACGCGATTTGCGGGCCCAGCAATATTACATCCGCATCTACACCCTTCTCTGAAGCTAAGCTTTCAGGGAAGGCTTCAATATTGACAGGTACATCATATTTTTCTGCTTGCTGTCTCATTTTGTTAACTAGCAGTGAGGTAGACATACCTGCAGAACAAAATAGATAAATATTTTTCTTATTCATTCCTTATCCTTTAATTCGTTCTATTTTTTATTACCGCTGTGACTTATAAGTTTTCTTATAGACTTATCATATAACTCAGCCCTACACGCTAAAGAGTATAATTATCTCTAGTTGAATTGAGTATACTGCCTTCCCAGCCTTTTCGATAATTCAAACTGAGCAACAATTGTCTCCTATTGACCAGCAGCTATGACGACCTTCACATTTATATAAATATTTTGCGTCAATAAAAAAGTTATACTGATGTCAAATAATGATAAGAAATGAATTAAAGATAGAGAATACGAGGCGTTAGTCGATAATTTAGGAGTCCGAAAGAAAAAGACCCACTTCAACTGAAGTGGGTCTTTTAAGAAAGGAAAAAATACGAATTAGTTACAAGAAGCCGATTTGTCGAATTTAATTGTACCTGTTGGTACTAATGCTGAGTCGAACTGACCATCTTCCATTGAAGGACGAATGGTATAATAACCTTCAATTTCAGCGTAGACTGGCGTACCACCATCTACACCCGTTTCTCCATACGCTTTTTCTAATTCGATACCAGAAGCTGCATATTGACGACCACTAGCGCACTCTGTGAATACAGCTGCATCTGCCATATAGCGGTATTGCCCCACTTTTTTACTTGGCTTAACTTGGTCTAATGTATAATTCATCTGTGTTTCAATCGGGTTACCATCTAAATCCAGTAAGGTCATTGATTGGCCATCTGCTGATTGAGCAAAATAAGTGCTCTCACCTTTAGGATTAGTTGCACGTAATTTATTATTTTCTATATTCCATTTACCAGTATCATGGAAAGCAGTATCACCATCTTTCGTTCCTAAGTAGACAAGCTGCTCAACATAACTACCGTCTTGGTTAACTAACAATGTCGCCTCAATACCAGAGCAATCTGCACAAGGTAAAACGCCTGTATATACTTTATCGACTGGTGCTGCATCAATATTTTTTGTCGCACTCTGACAGCCAGCTAACGTAATGCTTCCAACCGCCATTAAGACTAACATTAGTGATTTTTTCATTATAATTCCCTTAAAACCATGTGTTTTAACTTATTAACCAATATAAACATCATAGCATTTCATCTAATAAAAATATGGTAAACATAAGAAAATTCGGACATTACTGATAAAATACGTTATGCATTGATTTGGTGAATAAGAATTGTCTTTTTCCCAGTGCTGTGATTATAGTTATTAAAGTTACTGTGCTATTATCGTACTAAGCACATTTTTGCTTGGTACAACATGTTCAAGGCGGCAATAACCGCCACTAACACAGTGGTGAGGGAATATGTCTACAGATACTGAATATCAACCTATCAATTGTGATGATTACGAATATCTAGAAATCGCATGCCAACGTCAGCTAAAATTGCAAATAGCACTTAATGACGGCGTGAATATTGAGGGGCAGGCCAATGATTTACTCCTACGAAAAAAAGTTGAGTACCTGATTGTTGAGACACATGAAGGAACCAAGGAGTTAAGATTGGATTGCATAATTTCCTTCAGTCATCCAGAAATCGGCACGATTGTTGTCGACCACTCTCACTAATACTCGCTATTTTGAGTCCTTCTATGGCCCCTTATGGTAATCACAGTCATAAGGGGCTTCTCATTAACTCAACACCTTAAATTCACTCTCTTTTTGCCAATCAATAGCAATACCAAGAGTCGCTTCATCAGCCATTCCTTCAGGAGTAATAAAACACCCCACCGCAGTAATGAGCTGGTCGTTATAATAAATTAGAGGCACTCTTTCTCTCATCCATGGAGCTACTCCTAATTCTTGCCAGATCTTCTTACTGCTTCTGGAACGATGCCGTCCTACAATATTGAGCGTGCCTTGCAGCCCAAAACGAACCGTCACATTTTCATGTGAAAATGGTGGACGTATTTGCCCCTCACCTTCCATAATTTGTAAAATTCCTAAGGATTCAGGTAACTCAAAAGCCTCAGGATAAATCCATTCAAATTGTTGATTAGCTAAGCTATTAATGCGCTTAACAACCCACAACGTACCTTGATAACGGCGAATTTCGAATTGCCCTAAACGGCAAATAGGATCCGCATCCTGCCGAGCTAACGCCACTTCTTGCCAAATACGTTCCAATTGGTTAAATGGTGGCATTGGTAGCTGATGCAGACCAATCCAGCGGCGAATAAGTGCATTGCGTTTTGCTGATGAACAGGCTTTCAAGTCATCAATAAATAGCCCCCCTCGATAATCCATCATTTCATCAAGGGAATCCTTTAATAACTCATCAAGTAATGTTTCTTGCTCTGCACATAACGCTGCGCTGCGGGCAACTGCACTAGAAAAATGCGGCCAACGCTCAGTCAAAACAGGCATGATATTCAGGCGTAAAAAATTTCTATCATAACGATCATCTTGGTTACTATCGTCTTCAACCCACGATAATTGCTGCTCTTGCATATAAGCTTCTAGCGCTATACGGGGTGTTGAGAGTAATGGTCGTAGCAGCGATGTTGAACCGCAACATGCTGAAAACGCTAATTGTTCAGGCATTGAAGACAACCCTGCTGGCCCACTACCACGCTTTAACGCTAACATGAAAGTTTCTGCTTGATCATCAAGGTGTTGAGCCGTAACTAGCACCTCACCTTCTTGTAATTCTTCTCGGTAAGCCTGATAACGGGCATCTCGTGCCGCTGCTTCAATACCTTTTTGGCTTGAATCAACCACTACGTGTCGGCAAATGAAAGGAATGTCCCACTGTAAACACAATTGAGCACAATGCTGCTCCCATTCATTTGCTTTTCTATTCAACCCATGATGAATATGAATAGCGCGAACCTCTAATAGAGGAAGCTGTTTCTTTCGAATAAGATAAAGTGCATGTAATAAAACTGTTGAGTCAATACCACCACTGAATCCCACTAGAATTTTTTCGATACCGCTTATTTTATTAAGAACCCTATCAACAATGACTTGCGAATGCTGTGACATTTATTCGCCCTTCTCACAACTTCTGACTTTGGCTCTTTGCGCCAACACACAGAACACCAGAAATAATTACCAGTAATACCCCTATTGCATACGCAATTTCAAAAGCATCATTTAAGATTAACACTAACCAGAGCACCGATAATACGGGAGACAAAAATACCACAGAAGCTATTTTCGCCGAGTGCCCTGTATTCATCGCCTTGAACCATAAAATGTAAGACACCCCGTTGATTAAAATACCATTAATCAACGTTGGCCAAAAAGCCGCTTTTGAAGGTAATCGCATTTCACTAAACAGCATCAATAAGACAAAAGAAGTCAGCGTTGAAAAAATAAATAACCATACAGTACTAATATAGGGGTCAATCGAATATTGACGGGAGAAAACTGACATTAGGGCAAAGCAAAACGCACCACTAAAAACCAGTAATAACGCTGTTGGGTTTTCAACATGTAATTGCGTAATTTGCCCTTTGGTAAAAGTAATAATCACCGCAATAAAACCGATTATGATACCAATTATTTGTCTTCCAGCTAATTTGTCTTTTAGCAATACTACTGATAACAAGATAATAACTAATGGCCAACTATATTGAATGACCAATACCGCTATACCATTCTCAATGGAATATCCGTAGTACAGCAACAAATAGAATAAACAGTCAAGAAAGCCAAGAACAAAGACTTTGACTAATATATCTCTTGGCAAAATAAACAGTTTTGTCAGTCGATAGCCTGAAGCAAAAGCAACAATAATCACAGATATCGCAGATATTACGTTCGACCAGAACAGGAATTGAAAGCTGTCCATGCCTTCTTGCCCAAAACGAGAGACAATAGGAATAAAGCTCCATATCAACACGCAAGTAAAAGCATATAGCAAATAATTATATTGTCGCACCCTAGTCCCTATCTATAGTTATTTTCAGCAGATGAATAATTTAAATCAAAACACTCGGTTATCATTAAAAATGACTAGCTTAAAAATAAAAACGGGAGCTGGCAAAAGCAAACTCCCGTATTTATTAATGATTAGCTGTTAATGATTAACAATAACCATAGTCCATCAGGCGCTGATAGCGACGGTTTTTCAATGCTTCAGCATCTAATAATTCTAATTCCTCTAAGTCCTCGGTTAGGCGTGCTTTTAGCTGTTCTGCAATTTCATCATAATTACGATGTGCACCGCCTAATGGCTCAGGAATAACATTATCAATTAATTTCAGTTCTTTAAGACGTGGGGCGGTAATCCCCATTGCTTCTGCTGCTAATGGTGCTTTATCTGCACTTTTCCATAGAATAGATGCACAGCCTTCTGGTGAAATAACAGAATAAGTGCTGTATTGCAGCATATTGACTTTATCACCCACACCGATAGCAAGTGCACCACCAGAGCCACCTTCACCAATAACGGTACAAATGACTGGGACAGATAAACGTGACATTTCACGTAAATTACGTGCGATAGCCTCTGACTGACCACGCTCTTCAGCACCAACTCCCGGATAAGCACCTGGAGTATCAATAAAGGTGATAATAGGTAAGTTAAAACGCTCAGCCAGTTCCATCAAACGCAGTGCCTTACGGTAACCTTCTGGGGCTGGCATACCAAAATTACGACGGATTTTTTCTTTTGTCTCACGCCCTTTCTGATGCCCAATAATCATGACTGGACGACCATCCAAACGCGCCATTCCACCGACAATGGCTTTATCATCTGCATAAGCGCGATCCCCTGCTAATTCTTGGAAATCAGTAAAAATGCGAGAAATATAATCCAATGTATATGGACGACGTGGGTGACGAGCGAGTTTAGCTATTTGCCAAGCCCCAAGATCAGAGAAAATTTTACGTGTCAGTTCAACACTTTTTTCACGTAAACGAGCAACCTCTTCATCTAGGTTAACTTCTAAGTTGTTATCTTGACGGCTAACCGCTGTTAGAGAATCAATTTTCGCCTCTAATTCCGCGATTGGCTGTTCAAAATCAAGAAAATCCAGACTCATAATATTCCTATTTTAGTCAAATTCTAATTCTACCTGCTCACTACCCAGCAGAGTTCGAAGATCGTTCAAAAGGGGATCCACTGGCGTCACACGCCAAACAACACCAAATTTAAGCTTGGCTCTGGCATCATCCTTCTGGTAATACAGATGAACCGGGATCGTTCCTGAACGATGAGGTTCAAGAGTACTGCGAAGCCGGTTCAGCAATTGATCGTTAATTTGTTTATCTGACAGTGAAATTGCAAGTCCTCGTGCATATTTTTCCCTTGCTTCACTAATATCCATTAACTCACGCACTGTCATTTTATTACCACCATTGAAATCATCAAAGCTGACCTGACCGGTGGCTATCAGGATATTGTCTTTTTCCAACATATGTTGGTACTTATCGAGTGCATCTGAAAATAACATAATATCCAGACGACCGGAACGATCATCAAGCGTACAAATCCCTATTCTATTTCCACGCTTGGTTGTAATCACTTTAGCTGAAAGTACTAAACCTACCACAGTTGTTACTTGACCACGAGGGGTGGGGTTCACATCTTTTAATCTAAGCCCATTAGTATAGCGCTCTATTTCGCTCAAGTATCGCGTTATTGGATGCCCTGTTAAATATAAACCAAGCGTCTCTCGTTCACCATCCAATACTACTTGCTCTGGCCATTTAGGTACACTTGCATATGAACTTTCAACTTGTTCAGGTGCTTCAGCTAGTACACCAAACATATCTGCTTGGCCTATTGCCTCTGCTTTAGCATGTTGGTCAGCTGCTTTTAACGCATCCTCAAGGGAAGACATCAACGCTGCACGATGAGGGCCTAATCGGTCAAATGCCCCTGCCATGATAAGCTTTTCCATCACACGACGGTTAATTTTTTTAATATCAACTCGCGCACAAAGGTCAAAAATCTCTTTAAAGATGCCGCCTTGTTGACGAGCTTCAACAATCGCTTCGATCGGGCCTTCGCCGACTCCTTTGATTGCACCGATACCGTAAACTATCTCACCTTCATCATTCACATGGAAGTGATAAAGCCCACTATTGATATCTGGCGGCAATACTTTTAAGCCCATTCGCCAACATTCATCAACTAAACCAACCACTTTTTCCGTGTTATCCATATCCGCGGTCATAACTGCAGCCATAAATTCAGCGGGATAGTGCGCTTTTAACCATAATGTTTGATAAGAAACTAAAGCATAGGCAGCTGAATGCGATTTATTAAACCCATAACCGGCAAATTTCTCTACCAAGTCAAAGATTTTCATTGATAGCTCGCCGTCTACTCCGTTTTTAATTGCACCTTCTTCAAAAACAGAACGCTGCTTCGCCATTTCCTCAGGTTTCTTTTTACCCATCGCACGACGCAGCATATCCGCACCGCCAAGCGTATAGCCAGCTAAAACCTGAGCAATCTGCATAACCTGTTCTTGGTATAAAATAATCCCATATGTGGGCTCTAGAACAGGTTTTAATGATTCATGTTGCCATTGTACATCTGGGTACGATATTTCTTCACGACCATGTTTACGGTCAATAAAGTTATCTACCATGCCTGATTGCAGTGGCCCGGGACGGAACAATGCCACCAGTGCGATCATATCCTCGAAGCAGTCGGGGCGTAATCGCTTAATTAAGTCCTTCATTCCACGGGATTCTAACTGGAATACCGCTGTGGTTTCTGAGCGCTGCAGCATATCAAAGCTTTTTTGATCGTGTAGCGGAATAGCTGCAATATCAATCGGTTCTAAATTTTTCTTAGCTCGACGCGCGTTGATCATTTCCAACGCCCAGTTAATGATCGTCAATGTCCGTAAACCAAGGAAGTCAAACTTCACTAACCCCGCATATTCGACATCGTTTTTATCGAATTGTGTGACAGGGTTATTACCTTCCGCATCACAATAAAGCGGCGCAAAGTCAGTAATTTTAGTTGGAGCGATAACCACCCCACCCGCATGTTTACCAGCATTTCGTGTGACACCTTCGAGCTTACGCGCCATATCGATAAGCGCTTTAACCTCTTCATCAGCCTCATAAATTTCAGGTAGCTGTGGTTCTGCTTCGAACGCTTTTTCCAGTGTCATACCGGGGTCTGGCGGCACTAATTTTGAAATTCTATCAACAAAACCATATGGGTGCCCAAGTACGCGCCCCACGTCACGGATAACCGCTTTGGCGGCCATCGTACCGAAAGTAATGATCTGTGAAACAGCGTCACGCCCATACATTTGGGCTACGTGATCAATCACTTGGTCGCGTTTTTCCATACAGAAATCGACATCAAAGTCAGGCATCGAAACACGTTCCGGATTCAAGAAACGCTCAAAAAGCAAGTCAAACTCAAGCGGATCAAGATCCGTAATTTTAAGGGCATAAGCAACTAAAGAGCCCGCACCGGAACCTCGCCCCGGCCCCACAGGTACGCCATTATCTTTTGACCATTGGATAAATTCCATCACGATCAAGAAGTAACCGGGGAACCCCATCTGATTAATCACGTTAAGTTCAATTTCCAGACGCTCATCGTATTCAGGGCGTTTTTCCGCTCGTACTTTTTCGTCTGGGAATAAAAACTCGAGGCGCTCTTCTAACCCTTCTTTTGACCGCATAACCAAAAAGTCTTCGGTTTTCATATCCCCTGTTGGGAATTGCGGTAAGAAGTATTCACCAAGGCGAATCGTGACGTTACAACGCTTAGCAATCTCTACACTGTTTTCTAACGCTTCAGGGATGTCAGCAAATAGCTCACACATCTCTTCTTCGGAACGTAAATATTGCTGAGGGCTATAATTTTTAGGCCTTTTCGGATCAGCTAATGTAAAACCATCATGGATAGCAACACGTATTTCATGGGCGTCGAAATCACTACTTTCAATGAAGCAAACATCATTCGTTGCAACAACAGGCAAGCCTTTTTTAGTTGCTAACTCGACAGCCGCATGCAGATAACTTTCTTCATCTGGCCGCCCTGTTCTGACTAATTCTAAGTAGTAGCAATCTGGAAAATGCGTTTCATAGAATGCAAGGCACTCATCCACTAAGGCTTGATTACCTCTTAATAGACATTGCCCGACATCCCCTTTACGGCCACCAGAGAGTAGAATCAAACCATCTTTGTGCTTAGCCAGCCACTCACGTTTAATTGTTGGTCCAACCGCACCATAGCCTTTTTGGTACGCTTCAGAAATGAGTAGGGTAAGGTTTTGATAACCTTCATTATTACGTGCTAAAACAGTTAAGTGAGATATTTCATCACCCAATAGTTCACTTTCCACATAAAAATCAGCACCAATAATGGGTTTGATCCCTGCACCATGTGCTGCACCATAAAACCGGATTAGCCCACAAAGGTTAGTAAAATCGGTGATCGCAAACGCAGGCATGCCCATTGAAGCCACTTTTTTAACCAGTGGCCCCGTTTTGGCTAGCCCATCAATCATGGAATAGTCACTGTGAACACGTAAATGAATAAAACGAGGTGATGCCATCGACCTAATACCTACTTATTGCTGTCTAAAGCTCTTCTCACTGGAGCAAAGCTTTTACGATGGAATTCGGTTGCACCATACTGCGCCAATTTTTCTAAATGATACGCGGTTGGGTAGCCTTTATGCTTCGCAAAGCCATATTCAGGAAAGGTTTTGTCCAATTCGACCATTTCCCTATCCCTAATCACTTTAGCTAAAATGGATGCTGCACTAATTTCTTGTACTAGGCTGTCGCCTTTAATGACTGCTTGTGAAGGCATTGGCAATTTAGGACAGCGGTTGCCATCAATTAAAACATACTCAGGAACAATAGATAAACCCGCAACGGCACGCTGCATCGCTAACATAGTTGCATGTAATATATTTATGTTATCAATTTCTTCTGGTTCTGCGCGACCAATGCACCAACACAGCGCTTTTTGTTGGATTTCATCAAATAATTTCTCACGTTTTTTTTCGGTGAGTTTTTTTGAGTCTGCCAGCCCTGTAATTGGGTTATTGGGATCAAGAATCACTGCCGCGGTCACTACAGCTCCAACTAGCGGGCCTCGACCCACTTCATCAACACCAGCGATTAAATTTGCTTTTGGATAGATAAATTCCATTAATTTTTGACCATATCTAATACCGCTTCAGCAGCTTGTTTATCTGCATCACAACGAATAAGCTGATGTAATTGTAAAAAAGTTTGTTTCAGGTTTTCAACCTGTTCTCCACCATCTAGGAGAGGAAGCAACTGCTGTGCGAGTTTATCAGGCTGGCATTCCTCTTGTAGTAACTCCTTCACAATTTCTTTTTCTGCTAACAAATTAGGCAAAGAAACATACGGCGTTTTCACTAACCGTTTAGCTAACCAGAAAGTGAAAGGTTTCATACGATACCCCACCACCATTGGGCATTTTGTTAGCATACACTCAAGTGCTGCTGTTCCTGATGCTAACAAAGTCGCATCTGCTGCAATCATTGCATCACGAGCCTGACCATCTAAAATATGGACTTGCAATTCAGGTGCGGTATTTTCTTTTATCTCATCAAACTGCTGGCGGCGTTTTTCATTCACCAACGGCACCACAATATGTAAACCAGGGATATTGCGTTGTAATATTTTCGCTGTATTGAGAAAATCTGCGCTTAGCATTTCGACTTCTGAATGACGACTTCCTGGTAGTAAAGCCAAACATTTAACATGCTCAGGAATATTCAGCCGATGTCGAGCGGCTTGTTTATCAGGATGTAATGGAATGGCATCCGCCATTGTATGCCCGATAAAACGGCAAGGAACATTAAAACGGTCGTAAAATGCTTTTTCAAAAGGTAAAAAAGCTAATACTAAATTTGTTGAACGACCAATTTTAAATACCCGCTTCTGGCGCCATGCCCAAACTGATGGGCTAACGTAATGAATGGTTTTGATACCTTTCGATTTTAAGCGCCCCTCTAGGGTAATATTAAAATCAGGGGCATCAATCCCAACAAAAACATCCGGCTGTAGTTCAGTAAAACGCTGGGTTAAATCCTTACGAATGGATAATAGCCGAGGTAGACGGCCAAGGACTTCAACAATGCCCATGACAGCAAGCTCTTCCATTTCATACCAAGCTTCACAACCTTCCGCTTGCATTAATGGACCAGCAACACCAACAAAGCGAGCATCTGGTATTTGCTCTTTAAGTGCACGGATAAGCCCAGCACCGAGAATATCACCAGATGTTTCTCCGGCAACAAGGCCAATAGTAAGTGGGCGGCTATTATTCACCGAAATTCGCTCCTTATTAAAGGCCCAGATTCATTAATACTAGATTAACGAATAATACCACGTTTAGACTGTGCTGAATCCTCTAAGAAATCACTAAACACTTTAACGTGTTCATTGGCTTTTGCCGCTTCCGCGATTTCTTCACGTGCTTCTTCTAATGATTTACCTGAACGATATAACACCTTGTATGCATTACGAATAGCATGTAGTGATTCTTTTTCAAAACCACGGCGTTTTAAACCTTCAAGATTTAAACCAAATGGTGTTGCGTGGTTACCCTGTGCAATAACATAAGGTGGCACGTCTTGTGCAACACCAGAGCAACCGCCGACCATAACATGAGCACCAATTTTACAAAATTGATGAACTGCGGTCATACCACCAATGATGGCATAATCACCAAGTGTTACATGGCCACCTAAAGTACCGTTATTTGCAATAATACAACGGTTGCCAATGATACAATCATGGGCAATATGCACATTCACCATCAGTAAATTATCGTTGCCCACTTTTGTCAGGCCAACATCTTGAACTGTACCACGGTGAATAGTTACGCTTTCACGAATACGGTTTCTATCCCCGATTTCAACTCGTGTTGGTTCACCTTGATATTTAAGATCTTGGTTAATCTCACCAATGGAAGCGAACTGGAAAATCACATTGTCACGGCCTATTTTTGTATGGCCATTAACGACAACATGAGATTTCAACTCAGTACCTTCGCCAATTTCGACATTCGCGCCAATATAACAAAAAGGGCCAATACGAACATTGGCACCGATGATAGCTCCATCTTCTACGATAGAGGATGGATGAATATAGGCTGTATTATCAATCATATCAGACCTCACGGCGACGGGCGCACATCATTTCTGCTTCGCAGGCCACTTCTCCATCAACTTTAGCAACACCTTTAAAACGTGCAACTCCGCGACGTTCTTTAATAAATTCTACTTCTAAGACCATTTGGTCTCCTGGTAGAACAGGACGTTTAAAACGCGCATTGTCTATCGCTGCAAAATAGTACAACTCACCAGGCTCTAATTTTCCAACGCTTTTAAACGCAAGGATCCCAGTCGCTTGTGCCATGGCTTCTAAAATTAATACGCCAGGAAAAATGGGTTTGCTTGGAAAGTGCCCTTGGAAAAATGGCTCATTAAATGACACATTTTTCACTGCACGCAATGATTTGCCTTTTTCAAAATCTAATACACGGTCAACCAAAAGGAATGGGTAACGGTGTGGAAGCAGTTCTAAGATTTCTTCTATATTCAGAGTATGATTATCACTCATCGAAATACTCTTCCTGTCTATTAATACGGTTTAATTAATGAATCGGCCTGCTTTAACCCATAAATTAGGTTAACTGGCAGGCCGGAAAACGTAACTCAGATAACTATTTTAGCCTGAATTACAAAATGATTACTGATTTTTTTGATTTTGGCTATCTAATTCACGCTCAACGTGTTTCAGTCTCTTATTCATCTCATTGATACTTAAGACTAAAGCAGCTGTTTTACGCCAAGCTTTATTAGGCTGTAAAGGAATTCCTGAAGAATATACTCCCGGTTCAGTGATAGGCCTCATGACCATACCCATTCCTGTTACTGTGACCTTATCGCAAATTTCCATATGACCGTTGATGACGCTAGCCCCACCAATCATGCAGTAACGACCGATTTTTAAACTACCAGCCATGATAACTCCGCCAGCAACTGCGGTATTATCACCAATTATGACATTGTGTGCAATTTGGCATTGGTTATCGATAATAACCCCATTACCAATCACAGTGTTATCTAACGCACCGCGATCAATCGTTGTGCTTGCACCGATCTCAACACGATCGCCGATGATCACTGTGCCTAACTGAGGAATTTTGATCCAATTACCACGATCATTTGCATAACCGAAGCCATCTGAACCAATCACAGTGCCAGATTGAATTAAACAATGTGTACCAATTTCGATATTGTGGTACACGCTGACATTTGCCCATAAACGGGTCCCTGTACCTATGCGTGTATTTTTACCCACAAAACAACCTGCGCCAATCACCACATTATCGCCAAGTTCAACACCACTTTCGATAACAGCATTTGCGCCAATTGCGACATTCTTACCGAGTTTTGCATCATCAGCAATTACCGCTGATGCGTGGATATCTTCAGCCGGACTTGGCGTTGTATCCATAATTTGAGCCATGCGTGCATAAGCAAGGTATGGGTTATCCACTACCAGTGCAGCTACTTTACATGCTTCGAGATCTTTTGCTGTGAGAACCACCGCTGCAGCTTGGCAATCGGCCAATTTGTCACTATAACGGCTGTCAGATAAAAAAGTAATCTGTTGATTATTCGCTGAATGCATTGGAGCAATACCGGTGATGGTAATATCACCATCACCGTGTAATTGCGCATTCAACTGCTGAGCAAGGTCAGCCAATCGAATTGAAGACATCTATTATTTAACCTGTTTTTGAACCTGACTTGTAATGTCAACGCTATCTTTTGCATAGGCAACTGCATTTGCATCGATAACGACATCATAGCCTTCTTTAGCGGCAACAGACTTAATAGAGTTCTGAATACGAGTTAAAATTTTAGTACGCTCTTCACCTTGACGACGACGGTTGTCTTCTTCAAATTTTTGAGCTTTTTCAGCGAATTGATCACGTTTAGTCATGAGTTCAGATTCAAGCTTTTCGCGCTCACTTTGCTTCATCGTTGCACCATCACGGCGCAATTTTTCAACACGAGTTTGCAAATCTTTTTCTAGATTTTGTAACTCAGTCGCACGGCTTTTGAATTCACTTTCAAGCTGTTTAGCAACGGCTTCACGCGCAGGCATATTTTGGAAAATTTCACCAACATTGACGATAGCGATTTTCTCAGCATAAGCACCCGCAGACATTGCTAAAGCAATACTCACACCCGCTGCACACAACAATTTTTTCACACTAAACTCCTTAACCCATACGTATGGCTGGAAATTTTGGTTGCTCCCATAAAATTATGGGAGTCATCATAAGTAGAAACTGGAATAGCTTACCACGTTCTACCAATATTAAATTGGAACTGTTCTGATTTATCCCCTTCGTAGTCCTTAATCGGCTGCGCATAAGAGAAGACCAGTGGTCCAAGAGGGGACATCCATTGTAAAGCAACACCAGCAGAAGCACGGACGTTAGTTGCCTTACCGTAGTCAGGCATACCTTTACGCCAATCAGCATTGATACTGTTCCAATTAGTATCCCATACCGTACCCGCATCAACGAACAGAGACGTACGAACTGAGTTCGAATATTTCTCGTCAATAAATGGAGTCGGAGTGATTAATTCAAATGATGCTGCGTACATCGCATTACCACCGACCGCATCACTTGATGGGCTTCCTGGCTCAGGGCCATCCACACCATTAATTCTCTTCAAGTAAACCGCTTTTGGACCGATATTATTCGAACGGAAACCACGAATGGTACTTGAACCACCCGCATAGAAGTTTTCATAGAATGGCATTTGCTTACTGCCAATACCATCACCATAACCTGCTTGTGCACGCCCCAGAACTACCCAAGTTTGGTCTTCATCCAGTGGGTAATACTGTGCGGTATCAAAGCGCAGTTTATAGTATTCGTTATCAGAGCCAGGTATTGTTACTTTACCCGATACGTTCGTTTTATTACCCGATGTTGGGAAGAAACCACGGTTTAACGAGTTATAAGTCCAACCTAAGTTAAGCGTAAAGTCATCCGCATCAAAACTTTCTTTATTACGCCCATTTTCTGTAACTGGTGGATTTTTCCCCATAGAGTCGAGGTAATCCCACATCGCAGCTTGAGCTCGCATATCTGAAAGTCGGTTATGAACGTAACCCGCACCAACACGGAAAGAGTTATTTTCATTGAACGGGAAGCTTAAGAAACTGTCTAGACCATACGTTTTGTTGTTATAGCCAGATAGATCCGCATCTTTCGCACTAAAGTCGTTATAGAAAATACGACCGCCTAAGCTCACACCATTCACGGTGAAATACGGGTCAGTAAATGAGAATTCAACGTTAGTTGAGTAGTCGTTTTTACTTGCGTTAATACCAACCGCATTACCTGTACCTAACCAGTTATCTTGTGTAACCCCAACTTGGAAACTCACACCACTTTCAGTACCAAAACCGATACCAAAGTTCATTGAACCTGTATTACGCTCTTTAACCTTGTAGATAACATCTACTTGGTCAGGACTGCCCGGTACACGTTGAGTCTCAACATCAACAGTTTCGAAATAACCTGTACGATTCAGACGCTCTTTACCGAGTTCAACAAGGTCATTTCCAAGCCATGCCCCTTCCATTTGGCGCATTTCACGACGCAAAACGGTGTCTTTACTGGTGTCATTGCCTTGGAAACGAATTTCACGCACATAGAAACGGTTACCTGCATCAATATTTAAATGCAATTTCACGGTTTTATCTGCATCGTTGATTTCAGGCTGTGTCATTACTCGAGGATATGCATAACCATAGCGGCCAAACATATCTTTGATTTTGTTTTCCATGCTTGTCACTTGAGCACCGTTATATAACTCTCCCGGTGTGATAGTGATAAGTTCTTGGATTTCAGTTAAGTGATCTGCAGTATTACCATTAACTTCGACACCCGATATTTTGTATTGGTCGCCTTCAGTAATGTTAATCGTAATATAAATGCCTTTTTTGTCTGGGGTCAGACTGACTTGCGTGGAGTCAATGTTAAAACGTGCATAACCGCGGTCAAGATAAAAACTGCGCAGAGTTTCTAAGTCACCCGCCAGTTTTTGCTTCTGGTATTTTTGGTCAGCAGCAAGGTTCCACCAAGGTACATCATCACGCAATTGCAGCTTATTAACTAATTCTGCTGTAGTGTAATTTTTATTACCTACAATATTAATTTGCTGAATTTGAGCTGAAACACCTTCAGAGAAAACAAATTTTAAATCCACACGGTTACGTGGTAAAGGTGTCACAACAGCTTTTACTGTTGCATTATATTTACCAACGCTATAGTAAAAGTCTTCTAAACCTTTTTCGATATTCGCAATTGTCGTGCGGTCAAGTGCCTCACCAACGCGGATATTTGAAGCTTCCAAGTTCTGCTTGAGCATATCATCTTTAACAGACTTATTACCTGTAAAGGTGATACTGGCAATCGTTGGCCGCTCTTTAACTTGAACGATCAGCGTGTTTCCATCACGCAGGACCCTAACATCTTCGAAGTTACCGGTTGAAAATAGGGAACGGATCGAACGGCTGATATCATCGTTATCAACTGAATCGCCAACCCTAACTGGCATGTTCAATAATGCTGCACCAACGGCGACGCGTTGTAGACCTTCGAAACGAATGTCTTTAACTACGAATCCGTCTGAACCGTATGCAGTGGCGCTGCCGAAAAGCAGCGACGCTATGAGCAACTTTTTCATCGCCATCGTTGTTATGCGTATTCCTTACTGGTCCCCAGCTTATAAAAATTAGAAGCGAGAGAAATCATTAAAAAGTGCAAGTCCCATTAACAGAATCAATGCCATTGCACCTATCCGAAAACTAAAGTCTTGTACTCGCTCAGACACTGGACTTCCTTTAATTTTTTCAATTAATAAGAAGAGCAAGTGCCCCCCATCTAAAACAGGCAATGGAAACAGATTGATGATACCTAAATTGACGCTAATAAGCGCAATAAACATCAAATAATATACCAAGCCTGACTCGGCGGATACCCCCGCACCTTTAGCGATAGATATCGGACCGCTCAAGTTATTGAGTTTGACATCCCCAACAACCAGTTTACCCATCATATTGACCGTCAACTTCATTAACTGCCACGTCTTATCACTGGCTTGGTAAAACGCAGAGAATGGCCCATATTGCTGCACCATTTTATATTCATCTGCTAACGGTAACACTGAAAGTTCTACGCCTGCAAATCCAATTTTCTCTCCACGTTGTCCATCTTGGCTATCAGGAGTCAACGTGAGTGAAACCAATTGTTGCGACCGTTGTACTTCTAGTTTTAACGGTACACCTGGGTTATTACGAATAATTAGTGTTACTGGGTTCCAAAGGCCTAATACCTCCCCGTTAACACTGACTATTCTGTCACCTTTCTGTAAACCTGCTCGTTCGCCAGCTAACCCCTCTGTGACTTTTTGAATAACAGGGTCAATTTTTGCAGAAACAGGCATTATCCCTAACGACAAAATTGGATCTTGTTTCTCAGGATCAAACTGCCAAGTCGTTAAATCAACCGTTTTTGTCATCGGTTCATTATAACCACTCGGTAATACTTGTGCAGTCAGTTCGTGGTCACCTATTTTGCCGACCAATGCTAAGCGAACTGAATTCCAATCAGGAGTTTCGATGCCATCAATGGATTTTAGTTCCATTTTTGATTCAAAATTTGCAATTGCCGCAATAGAACCTGGTTTTACATCTTCAATGACAGGCTTCACAGAAGGAACGCCAATCATAAAGACAATCCAATAGACAACAATTGCCAATAAAAAGTTCGCAATAGGCCCCGCACTAATAATGGCAGCTCGTTGACCTACTGTTTTATTATTAAACGCTTGATGACGACTCTCAGGAGCAACCTCTCCAACACGTTCATCAAGCATTTTGACATAACCCCCTAACGGGATAATGGCTAAAACGAACTCAGTGCCATGTTTATCGACTTTACGCCATAACGTTTTGCCAAAGCCAATAGAGAAGCGCTCAACATAAACACCACAGCGACGAGCAACCCAGTAGTGACCGAACTCGTGTACTGTAATTAACACGCCTATCGCGATAATAAATGCAGCTAAACTCCAAATAAATCCCATGTATCTTCCTAAAGACCAAAACCGTTAAAAATTAACAAATTTAGCCCAGCAAAAACAGGGATTGCTGCCGTCAGGCTATCAATACGATCCAAAATACCGCCATGCCCTGGAATTAAGTGGCTACTATCTTTAATACCTGATTGACGCTTAAACATACTTTCGGTCAAATCACCAAATACTGATACTACAACAACAATAATTGAAGTCACTAGTAAATAATCAGGCATCACAGGGATTGGCGCAAAGGCGCTAAATAACCATGAGATAATCCCTGCTGTTATCAGCCCACCGACTAAGCCTTCCCACGTTTTACCAGGAGATACCTTAGGTGCCATTTTGTTGCGTCCGATAGTACGACCAAATGCATAGGCACCTGAATCTGCCCCCCAAACTAGCAACATGACATACAGTAACCACCAAGCACCGAAGAATGTATCACTTTGATAACCCACAGTTCTTAAAACCATCATTCCACAATAAAATGGAATAATCGTTAACACGCCAAATAACAACCGGATAATTGCTGATTTACCCCAAGAAGCCGATGCTGGGTAGGTAACAACTAAAATAATCGCTATTACCCACCAAATAAGACCTGCCCACAGGCCATACAAAACCATAGGCTCAGAGGAGAACTGGTTTATATTGGAGATAGAAAATTGCATTGCAAGTAATATTGCTGCAAAAACAACCGCCAACCCGACACGTTTAGCTTGTGAATGCCAGCCGACAAATTGTGCCCATTCCCAAGCTCCTAAAGCACAAACCGCAATTACGACAAGCCCAAAATTTGCTGGGGAAAGTAAAAACAGAGCTGCTATAACAATCGGTATTAAGACTATCGCAGTAAGTAAACGATATTTCAGCACATCTATCCCCTATTCCTTGCCCAGTTCATCATCTGATTCAGCTCCACCATAACGGCGCTCACGCTTACTAAAAGCATCAACTGCACTCTGAAACACCATTTCATCAAAATCTGGCCACAAAACGTTGGTGAAATAAAATTCCGCATAAGCGACTTGCCATAATAGGAAGTTGCTAATGCGATGCTCCCCACCGGTTCTAATGACTAAATCGACATTTTCTTGATCATGCATACAAATATGGTCATTAATATTTTCTTCATTGATGTCATCAATAGAAAGTTCACCACTTTGTACCTTTGCAAATACTTGTTTTACACTGTTACTGATGTCCCAGCGACCACCATAGTTCGCGGCTATATTCAGTTTTAGCCCAGTGTTGTTTTGCGTTAATGCTTCTGCCTTATCAATTCTTTTTCTGAGGCGTTCACTAAAACGACTAATATCACCAATGACTTTTAGTTTGACATTGTTTTTATGCAGGTTTTTAACTTCATTATCAAGAGCAAAAACAAATAGTTCCATTAGAGAACTCACTTCTTTCTCTGGTCGTCTCCAGTTTTCACTGCTAAATGCATACAATGTGAGCGAACTAATTTTATTTTTCACCGCAAAACGCACCGAATTACGGACAGATTCAACACCTGCCTTATGACCTGTAATTCTGAGTTTCCCTCTTTGCTTAGCCCATCGACCATTACCATCCATAATGATAGCAACATGCTTAGGCATCATTGAATCAGAGAGATTTTCACCACTAGAGTTCATTAAATATTAATCCTTGTGAGTACCACTTTGAGTATACAGACCAATAATAACTACTATTATTGAATTTGCTGATAAGACACATCCTTAATTCTCAAAGTAGTGCTATGTTATTTTTCTTTTTTTAAACACGTCACATATTAAAGAGTTATTATGGCTATCAGCAACTAAATAAAACACATACCAGCGTTAAATTGTCTGAGCGATTATTTTTTCTGCATTTTTACGTGCTCGCTCGTCGATTTCTAAGACCTCTTCAATTGAAACAGGTTCAGAAAAAACTTGGCTATCTAATACACTGTGGTTAATTTTTGCTATATCCGTAAAGCGTATTTTGCCTTCAAGAAAGGCCGCAACAGTCACTTCATTTGCACCATTAAGCGCGGTTGTAGCGGCTTGCCCTTGGTGGCAGGCATCGATTGCGAGCTTCAAGCAAGGATAGCGTTGGTAGTCAGGCTGAACAAACGTTAATGATGAAAGCGTTGCAAAATCAAGAGGTTTTGCACCAGATATGATACGTTGAGGATAAGCCATGCTATATGAAATCGGAGTGCGCATATCAGGCGTACCCAGTTGTGCTATCACGCTGCCATCTTTATACCGAACCATAGAATGAATAACCGATTGAGGATGGATAATTACTTCCATCTGCTCAGCATTCGCATTAAAAAAGTAGCAAGCCTCAATATATTCTAGACCTTTATTCATCATTGTCGCTGAATCAACTGATATTTTTCGTCCCATTGACCAATTTGGATGGTTACATGCTTCATCAGGTGTCACGTTATCAAAATGCGATAATGGTGTATCCCTAAAAGGCCCGCCAGAACCGGTCAAAACAATACTTGAAATACCCGAGGCTGATAAATCAGCAAAGCCTAAATTGCGTTGAATAATTTCCGGTAAACTTTGGAAAATAGCATTATGCTCGCTATCAATAGGAAATACGGTTGCATTGTGCTTACGAATCTCATTAAAGAATAAACGGCCACTGGTAATTAAAGACTCTTTATTCGCTAATAATATTCTTTTACCTTTACGTATTGCAGCCAAGGTAGGAAGTAAACCGGCAACTCCGGTAATTGATGACATAACTTGGTCGGCATCATCAAGGCCCGCAAGGTCAATAGCCGCTTGTTTTCCTGACAAAACCTCAGTCTTGCAGTTATTCTCAATCAAAATAGTTTTTAAGGCTTTTGCTGATAATTCATCCGCCATTGAGACATATTTCGGATTAAACTCAAGGCACTGTTTCGCCATTTCAGTGACATTTTTTCCTGCCACTAAAGCAACAATTTGAAATTTTTCGGGATTTTGGCGAACAACAGAAAGTGTATTTGTACCAATTGAGCCTGTAGAACCTAGGATTGTCAGACGTTTCATAGTGATTGAGTACTCTGTATTAATTCAATACTGAGATTATATCAGCTTAGAGGTTAGAAAGGATTTTTTAATAAACTTGAAAAATAATAAAGCCACGCTAACGCACACTTTTACCGTCTGCATTGGTGGCTTTATTATTATGATGGATTAAAATTCCATCAACTCTGCTTCTTTTTGCGCTAATGCTTCATCAACTTTCTTGATGTAGCTATCAGTCAGTTTTTGGATATCATCTTGTGAACGACGTTCGTCATCTTCACTGATTTCTTTATCTTTCAGTAACGCTTTGACTTTGTCGTTAGCGTCACGGCGAACGTTACGAACTGCGATACGACCTTGCTCTGCCTCACCACGGACCACTTTAATTAAGTCTTTACGACGTTCTTCCGTTAATGGAGGAAGTGGAACACGGATAACAGTACCCGCTGATGACGGGTTCAGGCCCAAATCTGATGCCATGATTGCTTTTTCAATCGCTGGTGACATGCTACGGTCAAAAACCGAAATAGCTAATGTCCGTGAATCTTCAACAGTGACGTTAGCTAATTGGCGCAAAGGTGTCGCTGAACCGTAGTACTCAACAGTAATGCCATCTAATAGGCTTGGAGATGCACGGCCTGTGCGAACTTTACTAATTTGGTTTTTGAATGCTTCAAGGCTCTTTTCCATACGGTCTTGAGCATCTTTTTGGATTTCGTTAATCACGTTTTCAACCCTTAAGAACTGGTTATTAAAGGCCGCATGCGACCTCGCTTAAATTGTCTGAATTTATATTAGATAATACATTTAAACTCAGGTCATGTCTCTGAGTATTAATTGTGAGAAATCAGAGTTCCTTCATTTTCGCCCATAACAACGCGTCGTAAAGCGCCCGGTTTATTCATATTGAATACACGAATCGGTAAGTTATGGTCACGTGCTAATGTGAATGCTGCTAAGTCCATCACTTTAAGTTCACGTTCCAACACTTCTTGGTAGCTCAGATTTTCATAAAGAACTGCGTCAGGGTCTTTAGCAGGGTCTGCTGAATAAACACCATCAACTTTTGTTGCTTTTAACACAACATCCGCTTCAATTTCAATACCACGTAGGCACGCAGCGGAGTCTGTTGTAAAGAATGGGTTTCCTGTTCCTGCCGAAAAAATAACAACGCGGCCGTGACGTAACAAGCTAATGGCCTCTGCCCAGCTATAGTTATCACAGACACCGTTAAGTGGGATCGCAGACATCAGTCTTGCATTCACATAGGCGCGATGTAATGCATCACGCATCGCGAGTCCGTTCATCACCGTTGCTAGCATTCCCATGTGGTCTCCGACAACACGGTTCATGCCAGCTTGTGCCAAACCAGCACCACGAAACAGGTTACCACCGCCAATAACCACACCGACCTGTATACCCAGTTCTATGAGTTCTTTAATTTCCTGAGCCATACGATCTAAAACGCTAGCATCGATACCAAAACCTTCTGCGCCTTGTAAGGCTTCGCCACTTAATTTAAGCAGAATACGCTGATAAACGGGTTTTGCATTGGTTGCCATGGTGTTCTGTCCTAACAGATATTTATTGGGGTAACACACGTAGAATCACACGGTTCTACGTACCTAAAATTTTTAATTAATTTAAATATAATTTTTTTATACACACAAATTCTAGCGTATGCCGATGACGCTAACATCCGGGGAATATACGTATATAAAACAGAGCCGCCAATTGGCGGCCCTTAGTTGATTACTTGCTCATTGCAGCAACTTCTGCTGCAAAGTCAGTTTCAACTTTCTCGATACCTTCACCTACTTCGAAACGAAGGAAACCAGAAACAGTAGCACCTTTCTCTTTCAGTAAGTCACCAACAGATTTGCTTGGGTCCATTACGAAAGGCTGGCCAGTCAGAGAGATTTCGCCTGTGAATTTGTTCATGCGACCGATAACCATTTTTTCAGCGATTTCGCGTGGTTTACCAGATTGCATTGCGATGTCTAACTGAATTTGATGCTCGTGAGCAACAACATCAGCAGGAACATCATCTGGAGTTACATATTCAGGTTTGCTTGCAGCGATATGCATAGCGATGTGTTTCAGTAACTCTTCGTCAGCGCCTTCAGCCGCAACTAAAACACCAATACGAGCACCGTGCAGGTAGCTACCTACTTGTGCGCCTTCCAGAATAGCAACGCGACGAATATTGATGTTCTCACCAATTTTCGCAACTAATGTTGTACGAGCTTCTTCGAATTTTGCTTTCAGTGCATCGATGTCAGCATTTTTGTCAGCGACAACAGAAGCTAAAACTTCTTTACCGAATGCTAAGAAACCTGCATCTTTAGCAACGAAGTCAGTTTCACAGTTCAGCTCAACCAGAGCACCTGTTTTACCACCGTTGAAAACTTCCGTCAGGATAACACCTTCAGCTGCAACGCGACCTGCTTTTTTAGCCGCTTTTGCTTGACCTGATTTACGCATGTTATCAATCGCTAATTCGATGTCGCCATTAGCTTCAACAAGTGCTTTTTTACATTCCATCATACCTGCGCCAGTACGTTCGCGCAGTTCTTTTACCAATGCAGCGGTAATTCCAGACATGTGATTTATTCCTCGATATTCCCCGTGGGAGTCTTCCCCACGTGGATAGTTCTGATTCATATATAAAAGGGGCCTAAATCAGGCCCCTTCTAACATATAGCAGTACCTGTATAGCAATACCTAAATAAGGGTTTGAGCCTTATTATTCAGCTTCTACTAAGCTTTCTTCTGCTTGAACAGCCAGATCTTGTGAACGACCTTCACGAACGGTGCTTGCTACAGCGCCCAGATACAGTTTGATTGCACGGATTGCATCATCGTTACCAGGGATAACGAAGTCGATACCGTCTGGATCAGAGTTAGTATCAACGATAGCAAATACTGGGATACCCAGGTTGTTTGCTTCTTTGATAGCAATGTGTTCGTGGTCTGCATCGATAACGAACAGAGCGTCAGGTAAACCGCCCATATCTTTGATACCGCCTAAGCTGTTTTCTAACTTACCAAGTTCACGAGTACGCATCAGCGCTTCTTTCTTAGTCAGTTTGTCAAAAGTACCGTCTTGTGATTGAATTTCTAAATCTTTCAGACGTTTGATTGACTGACGAACGGTTTTCCAGTTAGTCAACATTCCGCCTAACCAACGGTGGTTAACGAAATACTGATCACAGCTGTTAGCAGCTTCTTGAACGGCTTCGCTTGCAGCACGTTTAGTACCGACAAACAGAATTTTGCCTTTACGAGAAGCAATTTTAGTCAACTCAGCCAGAGCTTCGTTGAACATTGGAACAGTTTTTTCCAGGTTGATGATATGAACTTTATTACGCGCACCGAAAATGAAAGGTTTCATTTTTGGGTTCCAGTAACGAGTCTGGTGACCAAAGTGTACGCCTGCTTGTAACATATCGCGCATGGAAACAGTTGCCATTTAATACCTCTGTATTTAAGTAATTGGGGTTATGCCTCCACAAATCCCATGCTACCGACTCCAAAGCTGCGTTAAAAAACGCATAAGAGCACCCCGGTGCACGTGTCGATTTGTGTGTGTTATTACACAATTGAGTTTTAAGTTTCGCACATCCAATATTTTATCAGTGGCCTCATCTTGACGCCATAAAATGACATTTCGATGATGGTGATAAGAAATAATATGGATTGCCGGCGCGCTTTATACCATAAAACCAACTTAGAAGCCAACTTTTGTTGTTTTTTTCGCTCACAAAAGTGCCTAAAAGTAGATTTGATTTAAAGCTATTGAGCTGAGCAATATTTAACCATTGCTCAGCTCAATTATAGACACTATTTGGCAAGATAAAAAAGCCTTATTTTTGCAATGCCTTCTAGATGACCTTCATTATTACTTTGCATTTTGTGCTGTTAAAAGCTCAAAATGAACAAGCTCTGCTCCTTTCCTTATCTACTATAAAGTAACTTCGACTTTCGAATCCGTTCGATAGCTAGTTGGCAGAAAATGCGGTGGCTGTTACCATATGTCTCATCGATGTAAAATGGGCTCCCTATTTTTACCCCTCTTTTTTAACATGCCTTTAATCAATGTTGGCATGAATGGACTACACTCATGGCTATTATTATCAAAACTGAAGAAGATATTCAGAAAATGCGCGTTGCTGGCCGCTTAGCCGCAGAAGTATTAGAAATGATTGCTCCGCACGTTGTGCCGGGAGTTAGTACAGGTGAATTAGATCGCCTATGTCATCAACATATTGTTGACGTACAGCAAGCTATCCCTGCGTGCCTGAATTATCACGGTTTTCCTAAATCAGTTTGTATATCCGTCAATGATGTCATCTGCCACGGCATTCCTAGTGATGATAAAATTTTGAAAGATGGCGATATTGTCAATATTGATGTTACCGTCATCAAAGATGGCTTCCATGGCGATACCTCCAAAATGTTTATCGTTGGTAAACCGACGATTCAAGGTGAGCGCCTTTGCCAAGTCACACTAGACAGCTTGTATTTGGCAATTCGTATGGTTAAACCGGGTATTCGCTTACGAACTTTGGGTAAAGCCATTCAAGAATTTGTCGAAAAACAAGATTTCTCTGTTGTGCGTGAATATTGCGGCCACGGCATTGGCCAAGGTTTTCATGAAGAACCACAAGTTCTACACTACGACGCTGACGACAGTGGCGTAGTCCTGCAAAAAGGGATGACTTTTACCATTGAGCCTATGGTCAATACAGGCGATCACCGTATTCGTACCATGAAAGATGGTTGGACAGTAAAAACCAAAGACCGCGGCTGGTCTGCCCAATATGAACATACGTTAGTTGTGACGGATAACGGCTGTGAAATCCTCACACTGCGTAAAGAAGAAGAACCATTTATCTCTGCGGTATTAGTTAACGAATAATCTTCTCTGTAGAGCCTTCCTAACCGAAGGCTCTTCCTCTGTTCATTTTTATCAAAAAACCGTAAGCTGGTAGCTAACCCCTATTGCTATCAATACGGAAAGATAAAGATGACTGTAAATTCAGCTTCCTACCTACCCCCTAATCAATTTAGTACTCATGACCTTGAGCTGAATTCATTAAGGCAACATGTCGATAATTTTGATCAGTGGCTCGAAGAGGCTTTCAAGCAAGGTAAAGATGTTGTCGATCTCATTCACTTACGTAGTGACTATCTTGATGCCTTACTAACGCGATTATGGCAATCCTTTCAATTTGATAAGCAACCAGATATGTCACTAATCGCTGTTGGGGGTTATGGACGCCATGAATTGCACCCACTTTCTGACATTGATATTTTAGTGTTAAGCAAAACCCCTCTTCCAGAGCACATTGCTAGCGAAATTGGGCAATTTATTACTCTATTGTGGGATCTACGGTTTGATATCGGCCACAGTGTTCGTTCGCTGGCTGAATGCATTGAAGCCGGAAATGCAGACCTAACCACTGCAACTAATCTCATTGAATCACGGCTAATTTGTGGTGATGTCACCCTGTTTTTACAATTACAAAAAACCATTTTTAGCGATGATTTTTGGCCTTCCGCGGTCTTTTTTGCTGCAAAAATTGAAGAACAACAAGAACGTCATCAACGCTACCATAGCACCAGCTATAATTTAGAACCTGATATTAAAAGTAGCCCAGGGGGATTGCGAGATATCCATACATTACTGTGGGTCGGCAGGCGCCATTTTGGCGCAACCACCGTCGATGAAATGGTGGGCTTTGGCTTTCTCACCGAAGAAGAGCGCCAAGAACTCAAAGAGTGCTTAATGTTTTTATGGAAAATTCGCTTTGCGCTCCATTTAGTGGTGAAACGTCATGATAATCGTCTACTATTTGACCGCCAGTTTAGTGTAGCTCGGTTACTGGGTTATGAGGGCGAAAAAAACCAACCCGTTGAACGAATGATGAAAGATTTCTATCGTGTCACTCGCCGGGTGAGAGAACTCAATCAAATGCTATTACAATTATTTGATGAGGCCATTTTAACGCTTAACCCTAACGAAAAACCACGCCCTATTGATTCGCTATTCCAATTACGCGGGTCATTGATTGATGTTATTGATGAAGAATTATTTATTAAGCAACCAGCTGCTATTTTAAAAATGTTTTATCAAATGGCTCGCTATCCAAATATTACAGGGATCTATTCCACCACATTACGTCAGCTTCGTTATGCACGCCGTAACCTTTCAGTGCCATTATGTGAAATTCCTGAAGCCCGAAAACTGTTTATCAAAATTCTACGCCACCCCAGAGCAATCAAAGGTGCCTTTGTTCCCATGCACCTTCATAGTGTATTAAGCGCTTACACACCGCTATGGAGCAATATTGTCGGGCAAATGCAATTCGACCTATTCCATGCATATACCGTTGATGAACATACTATTCGTGTGCTGCAAAAAATTGATAGCTTTACCTTAGAAGAAAACCGACGAGATCACCCTCTTTGCGTTAGTGTTTATCCCAAATTATTGCAACCTGAGCTTTTACGATTAGCAGCGATTTTCCACGATATTGCTAAAGGCCGCTCAGGAGATCACTCCGATCTCGGCTCTGAGTTTGTTTATGATTTTGCCTTACTACATGATTTTTCTACCAAAGAAGCTGAATTGGCGTCATGGTTGGTGAAAAATCACTTATTGATGTCAGTAACCGCTCAACGACGCGACATCCAAGATCCTGATGTCATTAAACAATTTGCAGGGGAAGTAAAAACCGTTTCACGGCTTAACTACCTGATGTGTCTAACTGTCGCTGACATTTGTGCGACAAATAGCACGCTGTGGAATAGTTGGAAACAAAGTTTAATTCGTGAACTATTTTTATCAACAGAACACCAGTTAAATCAAGGCATGCAAAGCACCCCTGACTTACGTGAACGCATTCGTCACCATCGTTATCAGGCTTTATCATTACTGCGCCAATCATCCATTGATGAAGAAAAACTACAAGGGTTATGGTCTCGTTGCCATGCAGATTATTTTTTACGTCACACTCCATCCCAATTAGCATGGCATGCTAAGCACCTACTAGCCCATGATTTGAGCCAGCCTTTAGTGTTAATCAGCACGCAACCTAAACATGGCGGAACAGAAATTTTCATTTGGTGCCATGATAAACCCCATTTATTTGCCGCTGTCGCCAGCGAATTAGATCGACGAAATTTAAGCATTCACAGTGCTCAAATTTTTACTAACAAAGACAATATGGCCATGGATACCTTCGTCGTACTTGAGCCTAACGGTAGCCCCCTATCCAAAGACAGATACGATCATATTCGAAAAATGTTGTTATTAGCCGTTCAGCAACCCGAAATTTCACTCCCTAAGCCACGTACTTTACCGTCAAAGTTACGTCACTTTACCGTGCCAACAAAAGTTAATTTTCTACATTCCACTAACGAACGTCGCACTTATATGGAGTTGTTCGCTTTGGACCAACCTGGTTTATTAGCTCGCATCGGTCATATTTTTGCTCAAATGGAAATTTCTCTGTATGGCGCGCGCATCACCACAATTGGCGAAAAAGTGGAAGATTTCTTTGTGTTAGCAGATAAAGATCACAAAGCGTTGACTAAAAATATGCAACAAGAGTTATCAGAAAGGTTGACAGAAACCCTAAAATCGAAGGATAAAATATAGCGTCCATCACATTTTCATGGTGAACGTTCACTTTTATGTCATTCAAGAGGAAAATACAATCAATGCAGCATTTACAAGCGATCATTGAACAAGCGTTCGAAGAGCGAGCCAGTATCACACCAAATACTGTATCAAGTTCGGTAAAACAAGCCGTGCTAGATACCATTGCATTACTCGATAGCGGCAAATTGCGTGTAGCTGAAAAAATTGCCGGTGTTTGGGTTACCCATCAATGGCTGAAAAAAGCGGTTTTGTTATCCTTTCGCATTCAAGATAACCAAGTGATTGACGGTGCAGAAAGCCGTTATTTCGATAAAGTGCCGATGAAATTTGCAGATTATGACCAAGCTCGCTTCGAGAAAGAAGGCTTCCGAGTTGTTCCTCCAGCGGCTGTACGTAAAGGCGCTTATATCGCTAAAAATAGCGTATTAATGCCATCTTATGTCAATATTGGTGCCTACGTTGATGAAGGCACCATGGTGGATACATGGGCAACCGTGGGCTCATGTGCGCAGATTGGTAAAAACGTGCATTTATCTGGTGGCGTGGGTATTGGCGGTGTCTTAGAGCCACTACAAGCCAACCCAACGATTATTGAAGACAACTGCTTTATTGGTGCTCGTTCCGAAGTGGTCGAAGGGGTGATTGTTGAAGAAGGCTCCGTTATTTCAATGGGGGTTTATCTGGGACAAAGCACCAAAATCTATGACCGTGAAACAGGTGAAATTCATTACGGCCGAGTCCCTGCTGGTTCCGTGGTTGTATCGGGAAATTTACCATCAAAAGATGGTCGCTATAGCCTATATTGCGCAGTCATTGTTAAAAAAGTCGATGAGAAAACTCGCGGCAAAGTCGGTATTAATGAATTATTAAGAACGATTGATGAGTAATTAATCACCTAGAATCTCATACCAAACCTGTTACTGGTTTTTATAATAAGTTTTTGTCATGAGCCATTGTAATTAGGTTAAAAATCGAAGCTATCCCGAATCGCATACACTCGTATGCAACTCGGGTGGCCATATCAGCGTTACCTTTTAATATTAGCGCATTAATTGCAAAGAGAAGTTTGTCAATTTCTAGAAATCGCGCATAATATGTCCGTAGCTTTTGCCGTTTACCTCTAATAAAACTGTATTATTTTATTTTTCATTATAATGATGCTGTTTGCGTAATAACATCATTCAATCTATCACCCAGATGGGTAGAATAGATAACTTCTTAACGAGAAATAGACCGATATTGTTACGGCCTGCTCACACTATCACTTTGTTCACCGACTCTGTCTCTACAGTAAAGCGAGCTAACATGTACGATAATTTGAAAAGTTTAGGCATCAGTAACCCTCAAGACATCGACCGCTACACCTTACGCCAAGAAGCGAATAATGACATTTTAAAAATTTATTTTCGCAAAGATAAAGGGGAGTTTTTCGCTAAAAGCGTAAAATTCAAATATCCACGCCAGCGTAAAACCATTGCGGATGGTAATAATAATTTCAAAGAAATTAATGAAATTAACACTAACCTGCGTTATGCCATCGAAGAACTAGACCAAATTTGCCAAACAGATCAAACTGATATTGATTTAAAACACAAAATTCTTGATGATTTACGTCATCTTGAACATGTGGTTTCAAACAAGATCGCGGAAATTGAAGCGGATCTAGAAAAATTGACCCGTAAATAATTTACAGGCGAAACGATTGATTTACTGCGCCGTAGTACTGCCGATATTTATCATTAATACTGGTAATACTACGGCGCAGACATTTAAAGTAACTCAGCCCATGCTTCAACCCAAGGCTTAGCAAACTCCTCGGGAACATCGACTTCAATCGCATCAATAAATAAAATATCACCAATACGGGTTGCTGATTGCTCAGCTAACAACTCATCAAAACGAATACCAGCGCCACAAAAACTTTCATAACTGCTATCGCCTAAAGCAATTAGGCCATAACGCAAATCCGGTTGATAACCGACAACATCTTTGATTTCGCTATATAACGGGGCGATTGTATCAGGCAAATCCCCTTGCCCTGTCGACGAGGTAACAATAAGTGCAATTTCATTGCCTGAATTATAAAGTTGCCAATCATTCAAGGTGGGCTCATCAAAAACAACCACTTCATGCCCTTGCTGCTCTAAAATTTCTTGTGCCGTTTCCGCAACAGCTAAAGAGTTCCCATAGACAGTTCCAACAAAAATGCCTATTTTTGACATAACATTCCCTCTATTTCATAGTTAACTTGATGAGTTAATGACGTTTATCCCTAATTTTGCAACTTTATCTGACCATCCAAATTGCTCAATTAATGACAACCATTGTGTATCCCACGTGGCAACTAACGATATATTTTCTTTTGTTATTGGGTGATTTAAATTTAATAAGCTGGCATGTAACATCAAGCGAGACACTGAAAAATGTGTATTCACTCCTCTATTCTGCCGTAAGTCTCCATGCTTGCTATCACCAATAATAGGGTGACGAAGGTGAGACATATGCCTTCTCAATTGATGTTTACGACCAGTTTCAGGTTTTAACTCAACTAAACTAAATCTTGATGTTTCATATCGCCCAATCGCAATCGCGCACTCAACTGTTGCTATCGGTTTACAGTGGGTAACGCATTCCTGTAGAACAGGTTCACGTGACGCATGTTTATCTGCAATTTTATCTAATTCTTCTAATAGCGGATAATCGATGGTTTGCTCTTCGGTTAAATAACCACGAACAACAGCGTGATACACTTTTTCTAACTGATGGTTTTCAAATTGAGCCGATAACAGCCTTGCAACCTCGCTCGATAATGCAAAAAGTAATATACCTGAGGTAGGCCTATCGAGGCGATGAATGGGATAAACATACTGGCCAATTTGGTCACGTAATGTTTGCATAACAAATACGGTTTCTTTACTGTCCAACCAGCTGCGGTGCACTAACATACCCGCAGGCTTATTCACCGCCACCAGATATTCGTCGTGATAAATAATTTCCAACATCAATAAATTACCCGTTGGTCTTCGTTGAGAAAAAACCATCTAATTCACGCAAATAATTAATAATTAGCGTGTATTGTTCTTCTTCATCATGCTTATAAGCTTCTTCAAAATAAGGTGCGACGGCAAAATTAGTTGGCAGTACTGCCCCTTGTTCAATTAACATTTGAAGACGAGGTATCAAAATCCACTGCAGCCACTCTATAGCCTCCATCGTATCAATACAAAAAGGCTCTATGCTGTTAAAAGCTTCAGGTGAAGGTGGCTGTTCATTCCAAAGGGATTTTAATTTCATTTCCTCTTCTAAGTGACGAAGTTTCTCAATAATACGTTGTTCAATATTCATACTTAAACTCATTTAGTGATGGCTGCAGCAAATATACGGTATTTTCTATCATAATTCTGTCGGATACATGGGGTTAAGCCTTAACAAATACAAGTTTATTTATTTTGCATATCGATAATAATTATTATCGTAGCTATTAATCGAACAACTCATTTAATAAGATTCGTTTATATTTTGTTGCAGATAGCACATGTAAGATTAAATGTTTTATCAATTTAGTACTTACAGAATAATTAACAACAAAATGGTTTATCTATGGGACGACTAAAACAGTGGCGTAAAGAAAATAAAGTCTGGAAAGCTTTAAATTCTAACTATATTGAATTAAAAAGAAAAATACGTATTTCAAAGCTACCTTCGTCACAATATCAGCATTATCAAGTTATGTGCCAAAACTACCGTAGTGCGCAATTTTCTTCAGTTATTGAAAGCGTTCCTCATTTTATCGAACGCCCTATAAATAAGTATCTACATAAAAGCTGGAGCGGAAAGCAAAAGCTATTAACCGCCAGCTACACTCTCAACTTAATTGAAAAGACATTTAAACCTGAAGCTATTGAAGCGATGTTTTCTGCTAAGCGAAAAGGGCTTATCGTCGCAAACATTGAATTAAAATCAGGCGAGTTCGCTCAATTAACTTTGATTTATTCTCAATACCCTCGGGAAGGCGATCTCACTTTACACTTGAAAAATGAAACGGGCGACGATATTTATTTAATGAGCTTTTCCTTTGGCCCTGAAGGTCAACTATACGTATGCTCTTTGCAAGGCCCTTCCACTGAACAAAGTGTCGACCAAGTTAGATTGATTACTAAACAGATGCACGGTATGAGACCAAAAAACTTATTAATGTCAGCCATTTATGCCGTATCAAGCTTCTTTCAGGTAAAATCAATATTAGGAATTTCAAACCAGTGCCATATTAAGAGCCAACATTTGAAATCAAGCTACGATACGTTTTGGCAAGAATGTAGTGCAACGAAAACACCTGATGGTTGGTTCCAATTACCCACTCAAGAGCCTGTACGAGATATTGAGTCAGTGAAAAGCCAGCGTCGTGCTGAATTTCGCCGCCGGGAAGCACTACGCGATGCCATGACTCAAGAGATTATTACCTCGTTAACCAAGAATTCAATTAGCTTAGAGTATTAATTTTAATAAATTATCTTTAGCACTTTAACACCACTTAGCTACGAGTGATTCATAACTAAAAAAGCCAGTCAACCTAAGCTGACTGGCCCATACTTTAAAATTTACGCATCCTGCAAAATGACTTCCCGTCATTCAACATCCTGTTGATTAAAACAAATTCATAGATTCGTCATCTAGTCGCGTTCCATCGCTTTGTTTTAAACAATTTTTATACCTCACAAGAAGGTATAAAAAGCTAAACGAGTTTACCCTGTCCAGCGAGATAAGAATGCATTAAATCTATTAATGAAACAACCTAGCAAAATAAACAATAACACAGTAAAACACGCAAAAATCGCATACCAGATAGTAACGCCATGAAATTAAAAGTTAAATAATTATCATTACAATATAAAGATCATTTTTTAAGAAATTACTTAGTTCAATTGTAGGCATTTACTTACACAAACCCACTTAAAAATACTTACCCCTGAGGTTCAACGACAACCCCTAGTTCATCCAGAAAACTTGTTAAATTCGAAGAAAGTACACGCCGGTCCTGACTACCAAATTTTTCTAATATAATTTCCCCCGTGAGATTACACATTGATATCATTTCAATCTCAGACTCTAAAGTCGCAATGAACAGCGTGGGGGATAGTTTTAAACGCTTTTGAGTGACTAAATGACCAATTAAATTCTCTTGCAAACGGATGAAGTCATCTTCATTCCAAACCTGCACTAAACTCAGCGTAATATCACGAAATGTGGCTTTCATATCGCCAGCAAGCTGTGTCGTATAAAAAGTATGGATATCACTTTGTAAATTAATCTCCAATGCTGTCGCGACTTTATCCAAGTTCGCATCCTTTATTGGAAATGCTTGAGGCTCCCAGTAAACCCAATTTTCACCTGTACGGACAATACAGGGAGATGGAATGCCATATAAATCTGTTGAGGCAGGAGGTAACCCCGTTTGTTGATGCCATTGTGAAACATATTTTTGAGTAAAATTATGTAGTGCGGCAGAATGTGATGTATTCATAATTATCTATTTTTTGTAGTCAATTTAAAGAGAAAGGCGTCAATGTTGCCGATAAATGGTATTATGACAGAAGTTCACAGACGAAGAAAATATCCCAATTTTTACCTGTTAGCCTCATTTTTAGTTTATGAAGTATAAGGACTCCTATGTCACACTATCAGAATAATCCCGCACTTAATAATTTAACTCTTGGGAAAAAAACGGCTTATCATGACCAGTATGATGCCACATTATTACAAGCTGTCCCTCGTAGCTTAAATCGTGATCCTTTAGCCATTCACGCTAAGTCGCTTCCATTTCACGGTGCTGACATTTGGACAATGTACGAGCTTTCATGGCTAAATCAGCGTGGTGTTCCCCAAGTAGCGATAGGCTCGATTAGTGTTGATGCAAATAGCGAAAATTTAATTGAGTCTAAAAGTTTTAAGCTTTATCTAAACAGTTTTAACCAAACGCGTTTTGAAACTTGGGAAAATGTGCGAAGCGCTTTGCAAAATGATTTAAGCCGCTGTGCTAATGGGCAAGTAAGCGTTACACTCCATAAATTAGAGCACTTTTCTCATCAACCTATCCAGCCATTACTTGGCACATGTATTGATGAGCAAGAAATTGACATTGATAATTATGAGTTTAATCGTGACTATTTGGCGAATTGTACCCAGCAACAAGTTGTTGACGAAACGTTAGTGAGCCATTTATTAAAATCAAATTGTTTAATTACCAATCAACCTGACTGGGGCTCTGTGCAGATCCACTATCGTGGACCAAAAATTGATCGCGAAGCCTTATTACGTTACTTGGTCTCATTTCGCCATCATAATGAGTTTCACGAACAATGTGTTGAACGCATTTTCACTGATATTATGCAATTATGTAAACCTGAAAAATTAAGTGTTTACGCACGCTATACTCGCCGTGGAGGGCTTGACATAAACCCATGGCGTAGTAATGAAGAATTTACGCCTGAATTAGGTCGCTTATCACGGCAATAAATATATATGCTTGAAAAGTAAATGTAATTAATACATTTGCAGTACAATTCACATATCAAGAACCCATGGGGTAAAGGAGTACTACTTGATTACTCATATCAGTCCATTAGGATCTATGGATCTACTCTCTCAACTTGAAGTTGATATGCTAAAACGCACGGCCAGTAGCGATTTGTACCAATTATTTAGGAATTGCTCTTTAGCCGTTTTGCATTCAGGCAGCTTAACTGATAGCAGCAAAGAGCTATTAGAAAAAAGTAAAAATTTTGATATCAATGTATTACGTCGTGAACGTGGCGTTAAGCTTGAACTTATCGAGCCCCCAGAAAAAGCCTTTGTTGATGGTAAAATCATCCGCACCTTACAAGCAAACCTGTTTGCCGTCTTACGTGACATTTTATTTGTTCATGCGCAGATTACGCATGCCAAAGAACAATTTAATCTAGACCTCGAAAACGGCACGCATATCACCAATATGATTTTCTCTATATTACGTAATGCTCGCGCACTACATATTGATGAAGACCCAAGTATGATTGTTTGCTGGGGGGGCCACTCAATTAATGAAATTGAATACCAATATGGCCGTAAGGTCGGTAACGAGCTTGGCTTGCGTGAACTCAATATCTGTACTGGTTGTGGCCCGGGAGCGATGGAAGCACCAATGAAAGGTGCCGCTGTTGGCCATGCCCAACAACAATACAAAAATAGCCGTTTTATCGGTTTAACTGAACCTTCAATTATCGCTGCTGAGCCACCAAACCCATTAGTGAACGAGCTCATCATTATGCCTGATATCGAAAAACGTTTAGAGGCATTCGTTCGATTAGGTCATGGGATTATTATCTTCCCTGGTGGTGTTGGTACCGCTGAAGAGTTGCTTTATTTACTTGGTATCTTGATGGACCCAGCCAACAGTGAACAAGTTCTACCATTGATTTTAACGGGTCCAAAAGAAAGTGCAGAATACTTTGAAGTGTTAGACGATTTTATTCGTCACACTTTAGGTGATGAAGCCAGTAAGCATTACCAAATTATTATTGACGATGCACCAGAAGTCGCTCGTGTAATGAAACGTAGCATGCCACAAGTTAAAGAAAATCGCCGTAGCACCGGCGATGCCTATAGCTTTAACTGGTCCATTAAAATTGCTCACGATTTACAGCATCCATTCGAACCAACGCATGAAAATATGGCATCACTGAACCTCCATCCAGGGCAAGCCCCTGAAAAATTGGCTTCAGATTTACGCCGTGCTTTCTCCGGTATTGTGGCTGGTAACGTGAAAGAATTTGGTATGAAAGCCATAGAAAAGCATGGACCATTCAAAATTCACGGCGATAGTGAGCTAATGAAGCGTATGGATGTGCTATTACAAGGCTTCGTTGAGCAACATCGTATGAAATTACCGGGTGGTACGGCATATGAACCTTGCTATGAAATCGTGAAATAAGTAAATGATGGCGTATTTATGATCCACTTATTAATTATTGATGCATTAAACTTAATACGCCGTATCCACGCGGTGCAAGGAAGCCCGTGTGGAGAAACTTGTTTATCTGCAATATCGCAGTTGATCGCCCACACTAATGCCACACACGTTGTTGCGGTGTTCGATGAAGAAGGGCGTCATCAAAGCTGGCGTCATGAAAAACTGCCCGATTACAAAGCAGGTCGGCAACCTATGCCTGAAGATTTGCATACTGAGCTCCCCGTATTAATAGCCTTATTTAAAGAAAAAGGGATTCACTGTTGGCAGTCTGAAGGAGATGAAGCCGATGATTTAGCCGCTACCTTAGCAACACGTATTGCAGGTTCGGGGCACACTGTCACCATCGTATCCACAGATAAAGGTTACTGCCAGCTACTTGCCCCTAACTTAAGAATTCGCGATTATTTTCAAAAGCGCTGGCTTGATATCCCTTTTATTGAAAAGGAATTTGGCGTTTCTCCTGAGCAGCTCCCTGATTATTGGGGACTTGCTGGGATCAGTAGTAGTAAAGTTCCTGGTGTCGCGGGCATTGGCCCCAAAAGTGCGACAATACTCTTGCAGCAATACCACTCAATTGAAAATATATTTGCCAATTTAGATAAAGTTGAAGAGAAATGGCAGAAAAAGCTAATCAATCAGCAGGAGATTGCATTGATTTGCCGAGATATTGCGACGTTAAGAACCGATATTGTGCTCCAAGGAAATTTAAATCAGCTGCGTTATACAACCAACTAGTAGAAATAAAAAGGCCACTTCATTAGTGGCCTTTTTATTGACTGAATTTATGAATTAATAATACTCACGTGCCATCGGATTCGCCGACCATATCCTCATCACATGTACAGTCACTTCTTCTCGGTCATGATAAAGCTGCTTCGCTTGAATCAACACATTAACGCCTTGTTCTTTAAGCTGTATTTTCATCTTTTCTAAGATATGTGAGACTTCTTCATAGCGCTTTTTCATCGGCAATTTTAAGTTAAAAATGGCCTCTCGGCACCAACCTTGAGCAAGCCAATCCGTCATTAATGCAGCAACTTTAGCTGGTTTTTCGACCATATCACAGACTAACCAAGTGATGTTATGGGAAGTAGGCTTAAATTTAAAACCATCTTCACGGTGATGCTTAACTTGCCCTGTATCCATAAGGCTTTCCGCCATAGGACCATTATCTACAGCATCGACCATCATACTGCGTTTCACCAATTGATAAGTCCATCCCCCTGGACATGCTCCAAGATCTACAGCTTTCATTCCACTTGCTAGACGCTCCTCCCATTCTTCATAAGGAATAAAGACATGGAAAGCTTCCTCAAGTTTTAAGGTTGAACGGCTCGGGGCATCTGATGGGAATTTTAACCTTGGGATCCCCATATAGAAATTCGAACTATTATTAGTATATGAATACCCGGTATAGCAGCAACCTGGAGCAATAAAGAATACATGAATAACTGGTCGCTTAAAATTTTCAAGTGGTAATAAGATTTTTTCTTTACGTAATGCATTACGCAAAGGTACCGTAAACTTGCGGCAAAACTTTAGCAATTCTTTCGATTCGTTGGTATCAGCAACTTCAACACGGAGATCTCCTGCCCGCACAACTTGCTGACTCAATGCATTTACAATCGGGGTAATACGGTCTTCAGGCGGTAAATCCTTAAGTAAGTCCCCTATTACAATCATTTGACGAGCAAAAATTAATTCTCGAAAAGGTAACGTTCGTGCGAGTGTATCCGCATCTTCTGCTTGGTAGCACTCAAAAATAACATAACCACTATTTTCTTTTACGCGGGCAAAACCATAAATTTCTTTTTGCCCAGCTTTATCTGTAATCTCTGCTGCACATTCTTTTTCAAAGCCTGGACGGCAATATAGTGCAATTTTATTACTCATTGCGTGACGCCGATTTCCTTAGACGCATAGCGCCAATAACCACTAACAGCCAACCAATTAGGAAACATACACCACCTATTGGCGTAAAATAAGAAAAGTATTTTACCTGCAATAGTGCCATACAATAAAGGCTACCGCTAAAAAGAAGTATCCCAACAGAGAAAAACACACCTGACCAGTAGAACCACAGAATAATTTTACGTAATAGAATTGCCCCGAGCACCATCAATGCAACAGTATGCAACATTTGATAACGTAGCCCGATTTCAATCCAGTCCATTTGGTGGACACTCATAATTGACGATAACGCGTGTGAACCAATAGCCCCAAAAGCAACAGTAAAGAAGCCACTAATTCCAGCGAAAATTAACATCAAACGACTATTCACAGTAACACCTTTTATTTAAATACTTGATTACTGAATAAGCGCCACATCTTGGTCACCCGTAATAAAGCCTAATTTCTCTTGTTCACTTGCCGCCTGCCCAAGAATCCATTGGCGAAATGCAGCTATTTTGCCTAAATCAGCCTGATTTTCTTGGCAAACTAAGTAGAATGCATTTTTACTAACTAATACCTCACTAAAGGGACAAACTAAGCGCCCTGCATCAATTTCATTTTTAGCCATCACATTATTCGTTAGTGCAATTCCTTGGCCATGAACCGCGGCTTGAATAACCATAGCGCTATGACTAAAAATAGGACCTTGCTGTACATTAACTACATTTTGTAACTCTAGTTGCTTAACATATGCTTGCCAGTCCCTTCGTGAAGAATCGTGAAGTAACGTATGTTTTGCTAAATCCTCAGGATTTTTTAGTTGGCGATCCCCTGTTAATAAAGATGGTGAACATACTGGCATTAAATATTCAGCATAAAGCCTGTCTGTTCTTAGCCCAGGCCAATTACCTTTACCGTAGAAAATAGCGACATCAACGTCATCTGCCAACTTATCTTCTTCTCTATCTACAGCTTGGATCCGCACATCAATTCCGGGATAGGCTTGATTAAAACCAGAAAGCCTTGGTACCAGCCACTGAATCGCAAAACTTGGGGATAAACTCACCGTTAATGCCCCTTTTGCACTTCTAGCTTGTAATTTACGTGTCGCCTCGTTCAAAGAAGAGAAAATCTCTTTAATATCAAGATAATAGCTTTGACCTTCTTCTGTCAATAGCAATGAACGATTGCGTCGGCGAAACAATTTCAACCCAAGGAAATCCTCCAAACTTTTCATTTGGTGGCTAACGGCCGCTTGAGTTACAAATAATTCTTCTGCTGCCTTAGTAAAACTTAAATGACGAGCTGCAGCATCAAAGACTCTCAGAGCATTTAGGGGCGGTAATCTTTTAGACATAATCACTTCTACTTGGCATCTTGTTATGCATTAGTTTTTTTCATCCGAAGCATTATAATTTGTCCCTTGAGGATACGCTAGTAAATACCTATAGTATGCACACTTCCTAAGCCGGAACGAAAAGTTACAGAGTTTAGTTACTTTGAAACTTTTGGCTTTGTGGTTGTGATGTTGTGTTTGCAAGTTGTCTGGTTGAACCAGACCTTTGTAGCTTTAGCTACTGTTTTTTCACTTCCTGTACATTTACCCTGTCTGTCCATAGTGATTTTATATAGTGCACCGCCAACGCGCGGTGCTTTTTTTTACTCTTTTTTTAATATTTTAATGGTATTTACTTAAACAATTTAACTTAACAAATACAGATATCTATAGATAATTACTAGTGTACCGAAAAAACTATCAGTAAGATATTTAAGATAAATCTTGAAAATTATTTACTAAGTGCTGAAAAAAATAACTTTATAAGTTAAAGGCATTGTATTGTAATGCAAAACACTGAATCATCTTGAAACCACATAGAGAATAATGCTAACAATTAATACCAAACGTAACAAAATATTTCAATGATTAGATTAAAAAATGATGCGTTTAAATTAATCAGAAATAACCATAAATGTACTAATAAATGTACAATCCATTAATACAGCACTCAGTAATATCAAATCACATTGAAATTTTGACTAAAAAGAAAATACTCATGGATCATTTCAGCGCCGCCATATTTCGTCTCGCTTTTCCAGCGATAGACTCACCAACACTATTTTTTGATAGTGCAGCTACAGCATTAAAGCCCATTGCCATGATCAATGCATCAAATGACTATTATCGCTTGTCAGGCAGTTCGGTATATCGCGGGCAATCACCTGAATCATTAAAATTAACCCGTAACTATGAACTAGGTCGAATTCGTGCGGCGAAATATATTCATGCTTCAAGTGAAAAAAATATTATTTGGACTCGCGGGACAACAGAATCAATTAATTTAATTACACAAGGTTATTTTCGCTCAAGATTACAGCCTAACGATGAAATTATTGTCAGCGAAATAGAACATCATTCAAATTTATTACCTTGGATTATGCTTTCACAGCAAACTGGCGCCAAAATTATAAAATGGCCGGTTGAAAAAAATCTGACGTTGAACCTTGATGTTCTCAAATCTAAATTATCGGAAAAAACGAAAGTCATCGCTATCACACAAATGTCTAATGTAACTGGCTATCAGCCAGATATACAGATGGTGACTCAACTTGCTCACCAAGTAGGGGCGCTAGTCGTTGTTGATGGAGCACAAGGTGTCGTTCATAGCCCTATAAATGTCAGTGAGCTAAATATCGATTTCTATGTATTTTCAGCACATAAGTTATATGGGCCGACTGGGCTTGGGGTTTGCTACGCCAAAACAGAACTTTTAGAGCAAATGACTCCTTGGCATGGTGGAGGAAAAATGTTGACTCACGTCACATTTGATAATTTCACTCTTGCCCCTATTCCCCAACGATTCGAAGCAGGAACACCGAATATTGCAGGGGTAATTGCCTTTTCGGCTACTTTAGAGTGGCTGGAAGAAATAAATTTAACACTAGCAGAAACATATACTTGCTCATTAATCGAATATGCAGCTAAAAAACTGTCGGCGCTACCCGGCTTTATTAGCTATAGTGTACCTCATTCTCCTTTGCTATCATTTAACTTCAAAGATGTTCACCATAGTGATCTGGGAGCCCTCTTGACCGAGCAAAATATTGCATTACGCTATGGTCAACATTGCACCCAACCATTAATGGATGCATTAAATATAAGTGGCTGCTTGCGCATCTCAATGATGCCTTACAATAACCAGCAAGATGTCGATAAATTTATCGATGCAGTTACTGTTTCACTTTCTATACTCAATGAATAAATCAATAAAGGAAGCCTAATGACTTCGACTAACCATGAACTTGCTCCGCACCCATTCGGTACAGAGATTAAAATTCAAGAAATAGTTGAACAGTTTTCCACACATAAAGCATGGGAAGATAAATATCGTTTATTAATTCAATTGGCGAGAAAGTTGCCAGCATTGTCTGATGATGAAAAGCTGCAAACTCAAGAAGTTAAAGGCTGTGAAAACCGTGTTTGGATTGGCGCACTACTGAATGATGATGAAACATTTCATTTTTATGGGGATAGTGAAGGCCGAGTAGTGAAAGGATTATTTGCCATTTTGTTAGCTGCAGTTGAGCAAAAAACAGCGAAAGAGATTATGGAAATTGATTTTAATCACTTACTAACTCAAACCGGCTTACCTGGGCAGCTCAGTGAATCGCGCCAAAATGGTATTCAGTCACTCATTACTGCAATTCAAAATATTGCTAATGAAATGACGCCTGCATAATTCATTGGATGAGGCTATCTATCGCAATAGCCTCATTCACTTTACTGTTTTTCCATTTCCCGTTGTGATTTTGCTATCATCTTTTTAAGTGCATGTGAAACAGCAATAAACCCAAAACTAGCCGTAACCATAGTAACCGCACCAAAGCCTGAAGCGCAGTCCATTCGCTTTGAACCATCCGCAGTGCTTTTTGCCGCACACACAGTACCGTCGCTTTGTGGATAAACAAGCTGTTCGGTAGAAAAAACACAATCAATCCCAAGCTTTCCTTTTCCATTTTTAACGACGTTAAAATCGGATTTTAAGCGTTCTCGCAACTTAGCCGCTAACGGGTCTTGAACTGTTTTAGCCAAGTCCACTACTTGAATTTTTGTTGGGTCGATTTGCCCACCAGCACCGCCTGTGGTGATAACGGGTATTTTAAAGCGCCTACAATACGCTAACAGCGCAGCTTTAGGCCTTACACTATCAATCGCATCAATAACATAATCAAACCCCGCATCAAGGTAATGAGCGACATTATCAACCGTAATAAAATCATCAATAACATTCACTACACATTCGGGGTTAATTTCTAAAATACGATTTTTCATCACATCAACTTTTGGCTGCCCAACGGTCGATTTGATGGCATGTAATTGCCGATTAGTATTAGTCACACAGATATCATCCATATCAATCAATGTGATATGCCCAATACCTGAACGAGCAAGTGCCTCAGCGGCCCACACACCTACCCCACCAATACCAATGACACAAATGTGGGAACGTGCAAAAAGATGAAGAGCATGTTGCCCATATAAACGCCCGATCCCAGCAAAACGCTGCATCCAAGCATCAGAAAGCTTAGCTTGCATAATAACGAACAACCTCAGTTAAACCTGTAACTACAGTGAACCAAATAGCGGCTGGCTTTTTTTCAGCACCCAAACTCGCCCGTAATGGTTATAAAAACCGGCCATTTTTCCAGCTTCATGGCCTATACCGTGGTAAATATCAAAATGATGCCCTTTAATCGCCCCACCGACATCCAAGGCTATCATCATACGCATTTCATACTGCCCCGTAAATTTCCCGTTATTATCTAATACAGGGATTTCTGCGAGCAAGGCTGTACCCGGTGGAATAAGGGTTTTATCTGATGCAACGGATGCTTTAGCGATTAAAGGAACAGCACTTGCCCCTCTAACAGGAACAAATGATTGTGGTTTAAAAAATACAAATGACGGGTTTTCTTCTAAAAGCTGGCGAACTTCTTGCTCGCTATGCTGATTAGTCCAATCATGAATAGCTTGTAATGACATTTGGCTCAGAGGAACCTCGCCACGATCCACCAGTACTTTTCCAATACTTTTGTATGCGTGACCATTTTTACCTGCATAACCAAAGAAATTCAGTGGGCTACCATCCCCAAAATCAACATAGCCACTTCCTTGAACTTCCATCATAAAATTTTCAACCGGTGAATTGCTATAAGCTAAAATTAAATTATCACTCAGGGCACCGTTATAAATAGCTGCTCGACTAGGTAAACGAGTTTTTCCTTTTGGTGGCATGCCGTACAACGGATAACGAAACTCCCCTTGAGCCATACGGCGGGCCTCAATAACAGGCGTGTAATACCCTGTGAATTGTACGTTTCCATAATTATCGGCGCCTTCCATTTGGAAAGCGGTTAAATTGAAATTAGCCAATTGAGCCGGATTTCCTCCCGCCATCAACCAATTCTCTATAGCATGGTAGGTGTCGTTATTATTTTTAAACAACCGCGGTGATGCATTTTTAATTTCATTAACCTGTTGATTAAAATCTGGCGCATTTATAGGTCGCCCATTTACATTCACCTGATTTACTTTCTGTAAATCCTGAACTAAGCGACCATCTTTATATTGTTGGCCTTTATCCGTTGGATGGGTTTGGCATCCAGCCAATAAAGAAAGAAATACGCTGGTTACTAACCATTTTTTTACTGTATGTTTATTGACGATTTTTGTTAGCCCTATATTCATGCTCTACCACCCAGATAAATCCAACAATCCAATATGAAGCGCACAATAGCAAACCCAATTAGGGAATGAAACGTGTAAATATATTTAGAGAGGTTATTTTCCTTTCTCTACTCATCAAAGTGTAAAAAACAGCCAGATAGAACATATTTTGTTCTGTAAATGCTAAATTTTGTAAAAAAAACACGAAAAAACTTGCATCAGATCTCATCCCGAGTATAGTGCCCGCATCGGACGCGGGGTGGAGCAGCATGGTAGCTCGTCGGGCTCATAACCCGAAGGTCGTTGGTTCAAATCCAGCCCCCGCAACCAATTACTGATTAAATCAGTAAAGTAACAAAAAATCTGCAGTATAAAGTCGTAAAAATTCAGTCGCGGGATGGAGCAGCTTGGTAGCTCGTCGGGCTCATAACCCGAAGGTCGTTGGTTCAAATCCAGCTCCCGCAACCAATTTTTTACCTCTTCAGTCGCGGGGTGGAGCAGCATGGTAGCTCGTCGGGCTCATAACCCGAAGGTCGTTGGTTCAAATCCAGCCCCCGCAACCAATTCTTTCGAATATCATTTCTGATTCAATTCCTTTTATAACTTCACAATAAGATCTTCTATTTTTAATCATCAATAAAAAAGGCGATTCACACACTCGCTTATCACCTTTCTTTATCTTAATCTGATTTTAATCAATTAGTTGCGAATTGCTAATGCACCGCCATTACGGAAGTAAGCTTTTACTCCTTCAAAAATGGATTCCGCCATTTGCTGTTGGAATTTAGCTGTTTTTAATTTCCGTTCTTCTTCTAAATTACTAATAAAAGCCGTTTCGACTAGAATAGATGGGATCTCTGGTGCTTTCAGTACCGCGAATCCAGCTTGGTCAACTCTATTCTTATGCAATTTATTAACCTTCCCCATCCGCTTTAACACTTCATCACCAAATTTCAAACTGTCATTAATCGTCGCAGTTTGCACGAGATCAAACATCGTATGGTCAAGATACACATCACCGCTTTTACTCACACCACCCACTAAGTCCGCTTCGTTTTGTGTTTGTGCAAGGTAGCGAGCCGTATTACTAGTAGCCCCTTTCGTTGATAGTGCAAAAACAGAAGAACCACGGGCTGAACGATTAGTAAATGCATCTGCATGAATTGAAACGAATAAATCTGCCTGCATTTTACGTGCTTTCGCTACTCGGACTTTTAACGGAATAAAGACATCTTCATTGCGTGTCATATAGGAGCGCATTTTAGGGTCTTTATCTATCAACGCTTTTAAGCGACGGGCAATCTGTAAAACCACATCTTTTTCACGCGTTTTATATTTACCTATCGCACCAGGGTCTTCGCCACCATGTCCTGGGTCGATCATAATAATAATTGGACGATCCGTTCCCGCCTTTCCAGGCTTCTTCGCTTGAGCAGGCATACTTTCTTCAAGATCACCTTTATTGTAATCCTCAAGCAATGCCAATAGTGGGTCATCATTGGTATCAACACCTTTGCCTGGATAAAAATCCAGAACCAAGCGGTGTTTAAATTCCGCGACAGGTGCCATCGAAAAGAATTGAGGACTGACTTTATTTTTAACCTCAAACACCAAGCGAACCGTTTTTGGATCAAATTGCCCAACTCTAACTAGTTTTAGATAGGGATCACGTGTTTGAATTTGAGTTCCCATATCTTTCAACACATTATTTAACTGCACCCCTTCAAGGTCGACCACAATACGTTCAGGGTTATTAAGCACAAACTGACGGTACTTCAATGGAGTGCTAGATTCCAATGTAACTCGAGTATAGCTCGATGCTGGCCAAATACGCACAGCCACCACACTGCTACTCGCAGAAAAACCGAATGGGCTAATGCTCAGTAACATAACTGCAGCTGCGCCTTGAATAAAACGACGCTTAGATGGGTTGTGATCTTGGTGACTCATCAATAATTCCGAACCTAGAACTGAGAAATAAAGTGATTTTAGGATAATTGCTAATAATTAGACTTGAAACACGCACTCTAACTAATCATTTGCACTCTGTCATTAAGAATATATCAAAGCATCTATAGAGTTACAGTAATGAGTATAACTTAATCATACTAAGAGAAAATATTTGTGAGTGACTTTCTGTGTCAATTTTATGCAATTTAGATTTCGTAGAGTATATCCAGTTAAGTTTAGAGATATGTAAATGTAAAAAATAAAAATGTTACTTTTTTTATCCTATCTTTTACTTGATATTTCCCAACAAAAAGAATAAAAATACATTATTAACGAATAAAAATTCAATTAAGAGGGTTGTTATGAAAGAGCGCAGCACCGAGTTGGTTGATGAGTTTCGCCATTCGGTCCCTTATATAAACGCCCACCGCGGCAAAACATTTATTATTATGCTTGGTGGTGAAGCGATTGCGCATGAAAATTTTCCCAGTATTGTCAATGATATAGGGTTATTGCATAGTTTAGGCATCCGAATTATTGTCGTTTATGGCGCAAGACCTCAAATCGAGGATATCTTAGCTGAGCACCAATATGAGGCGGTTTATCATAAACATACTCGCGTAACCGATGCGAATACACTTGAATATGTAAAACAAGCTTCTGGAGCTTTACAATTAGATATTACAGCTCGGTTATCTATGAGCTTAGGAAATACCCCACTTCAAGGGGCGCATATTAATGTGGTTAGTGGCAATTTCGTTATTGCCCAGCCTCTCGGGGTCGATGATGGCATTGATTATTGCCACAGCGGAAGGATCCGTCGTATTAATGAAGAAGCTATTAATAATCAGTTAGATAATGGTTCTATCGTTCTAATTGGGCCGGTTGCTGTCTCAGTCACAGGGGAAAGTTTTAACTTGACCTCTGAAGAAATTGCCACCCAATTGGCAGTTAAAATGAAAGCAGAAAAGCTGATTGGCTTTTGCTCCTCTCAAGGTGTTGCAGATAAAAACGGCAATATTTTATCTGAATTATTTCCGAATGAAGCAGAAAACCGCATTCAAGAGCTGGAATCTGAAGGTGATTTCTATTCAGGAACCGTGCGTTTCCTGCGTGGAGCAGCAAAAGCTTGCCGCCGAGGCGTCCGCCGTAGCCATCTATTGAGCTATCAAGAAAATGGGTCTTTAATTCAAGAATTGTTCTCACGTGATGGTATTGGTACACAAATCGTCATGGAAAGTGCGGAACAAATTCGCCGTGCTAACATTAATGATATTGGTGGAATATTAGAGCTTATTCGCCCATTAGAGCAGCAAGGGATTTTAGTTAGACGTTCACGTGAACAGTTAGAAATGGAAATTGATAAATTTACCATTATTGAACGTGATAACTTAGTCATCGCTTGTGCAGCGCTTTACCCTTATCCAGAAGAAAAATTAGGTGAAATGGCATGTGTCGCTGTTCATCCTGATTACCGCAGTTCGTCTAGAGGAGAAGAACTTTTGCACCGTATTGCCGTACAGGCGAAACAATTTGGCCTAGATAAACTATTTGTTCTGACAACTCGTAGCATCCATTGGTTTCAAGAGCGTGGTTTTACCCCCGCGGAAATTGAGATGTTACCAATGAAAAAACAGGCTTTATATAACTACCAGCGCCGTTCTAAGATATTGATTTTAGATTTAAAAAGCCAACCGGATAAATAAACATTAGAATCGTCAAATAATGACTGTTTAGTCGCCTGCTTTAACTCCAAACTATACAAGGATGTATAGTTTGGGTTGTGACTTTAAAACCACGGAATAGCCACTAAGCTATCTGAATAACTCTGGCTTTCTCGCACAAAGGAATGGAGTCTATATATGGCTGTATTGCAGCTTTCATCTCAGCGAAAGAAGTACCATAAAAATAAAATGCGGTTTCTGTCGGGCCATCCCAAACTCCGTGAATACTCCCGATGTCTTCCACTGCTTCATCTAGGATATCGAACACCTCATTGATATCCCCATTTTCATAAACCTCATCTGCGAGCTCTGTCCCGTTGAAATAAATAGCCATACCTTCATCTGAGCCAAAATCAATTCGCACATCTTCGCCATGAATAAATAAACGAGAACCTTTTGGAGCTAACATTGAAGAAAAAAGTTGAATAATTAAACTGATATTTTCGTCACTGGCCTCTTCAAGTGCTATTTCTATATCGCATTCCTGCGCTTCACCATTATCAGCTAATAGTGTTCCACCACCTGTGACATGGATATTTTTACCCATGCTTTTCATGACTTCATTAAATGCGTCTTCTAAATCGCCACGTCTAATCGGTTCAAGCCTTGCATTTAATGTTACTGTAATTGCCGTCATTGCTTGCTGGTTATCCATCTCATTACCTTTACTTTAGGGTTAAATATTCACGTAACTTACATATAAACTAGTCACATTAATTGGGTCGCTAAACCGCTTCGCCGCTTGGTTGGCGTTTCAACTGCTCGACGTAATACCTTTGGACTGCCATAAAGAGATAGCTCTTTTTTAGCTCGAGTTATCGCCGTATACACTAGCTCACGGGTCATTACGGGAGAATATACATTTGGTAAAACCAATGCGGTATGAGCAAACTCCGAACCTTGTGATTTATGAACTGTCATCGCATAAGCTGTTTCATGTTGTGGGAGTCGGTTAGGTTGCACTCCACGTATAGTCCCATCAGGAAATTGAAAATAAGCTCTAAGTGCATTTTCTTCATCAGGTAAAATGATACCGATATCCCCATTAAAGAGTCCTAGAGGGCTATCATTACGACTAATCATAATTGGCCGGCCTGCATAGTGTTTATTCGATAAATTATATGGGCGGTTTATTATCCCTTGTCTATGAAACAATTTTTCCAATTTATCGTTTAGGCCAATAACGCCAAAAGGTCCTTCTCGCAGAGCCGTTAGTAACCGATATTGGTTAAATTTTTTCAAAACCTGCTCAGGGTCTTCTTTATCTTTTACCGCAAGCAGATATTCCTTATAATTTTCAGCGGCATCTAATAAAATTTTCGCGTAATCATCCGCAGTTTCTTGGATATAACTATGTACATCCGGCCGCTGTTGGTTTAGTAATTGTTGAACTTGAGAAACATTACCTTCGTTTACAGCAAAAGCGAGTTGGCCAATCCCTGAGTCTGCAGAAAAACGGTAGCTTTTACGTAGTAGACATAGGCTATCACGAATAGCAGGGCCGCTTGGTGATGCATAAGATTCGATAGAATGCCCTGTTAGTTCCGAAAGCTGAGACGCTCTTTCTACACTATAACCATTATCAGCAAACTGACAAATATCCCCTAATACTGCCCCTGCCTCGACCGAGGCTAATTGGTCTTTATCACCTAAAAATATTAACTTTGCATTTTCAGGTAATGACTCAAGTAATTTACTCATCATAGGTAAATCTACCATTGAGGCTTCATCAACAATGAGTACATCAAGAGATAAACGATTATCACGGTTATAGCGAAACTGCTGGCTCTCAGGTTGAGCCCCTAATAAACGGTGCAATGTTTTTGCATGATTAGGTAAAACAGCGCGTTCTTCATCAGTTAAAGGAATTTTTTTCATCGCCTCACCGAGGGACTCTGTCAACCTAGCTGCAGCCTTACCTGTTGGAGCGGCCAGCTCAATTCTAATTTTATGGAGATGCCTGGCTTCAAGTTTAATTAATGCCGCAAGGATACGCGCAACTGTTGTCGTTTTTCCTGTCCCCGGCCCCCCTGATATAATTGATACCTTACTGGTTACAGCAACTGCTGCGGCAATTTTTTGCCAATCTATTTCATCAGTAATGGGAAATAGGCTATCCAATACACTCTTAATTTGAGCATTATTTTGTTTGTCTACTGATGTACTAGCGAAAAAGTTTGCGACATACTGCTCATATTGCCACATTCGTTGAAAATATAAGTATCCCCCCGAAAGCTCCAAAGGAGAGATTTTGTTTTCTGTTGATAGTGACACTGCATTTGCTTGTTTTAGCGTTTGATAAAGTTCTTGTTCGCTCGGCTCTCCCATTTTTTGCCAAAATTCAGCGGCTAACTCTGGGTGCCTTCCTGCAAATAATTTTTCAGGTATAACATCTGCCAGCGCTAAACAAACATGTCCAGCCATGGTTTCTGCACTAAGAAGTGCGGCAATAGTAAGCACTATAGGGTGCTTATTGTCAGAAATACTGTAAGCAAATTGCACATCTAGAGGTGTAAAGATATATTCCTCAATAGCCTGATTAAATAGGGATTTCATTAAGCTGACTCCCCTTGTTGAGCATTTTTAAATAAGCTATCTAACGCTTCAATAAAAGCGCCTATTGGGCGACAAAAGAAAATTCCATTACTTGAATTGACATTATCTATTCCTCTTAAAAATAAATAATAAACGCCTCCAAAATGGGCTTCATAGTCATAATTAGGCATTCTTTGCTTTAGGTAACGATGTAACGCCAACGAATATAGTTGATATTGTAAATCATAGCGGTGGTCTATCATCGCTTCAGCCATGGCCTCTTGGGTATAAAAGCTAGCATCCTTCCCTAGATAATTTGACTTATAATCAAGAAGATAAAATTTACCTTTCCAGTAAAAGGTGAGGTCAATAAAGCCCTTTAAAATCCCCTGAACTTTCTCAAAATTGAGCGGGGGGCAACGTTGTGATAATGGGTCATATTGATGCGTTATCTTATCTAAGTGGCTTGCACTCAATATTGACTCAATAGGAAGATAAAACTGCATCTCATCTAATTGGTCTTGAACCTGTAATGCAGACAAACATAGCCCGTCTTCTGATAATGGTGCCTGTACAATTGCGTGTAGCCATTCTTGCAGCATTGATGCCCAATGTAAGTCAAACCCTGAGGATTCAAGTTTCTCAGACAACCACTCTTGAGAAACTGGCTCACTAAAGTCAATTTCCTCCATCAAGCTATGTAAAAATGTTCCCGGAGATGCGCCTTTAGGAAATTGATGAGGGGTTAGAGTAAAAGACTCACCTTCCTGCTGCTCCACATCAATACTGGCCTCAATATCCATATTAGGGGCTAATGAATTCGCAAATTGCAATGCTGAAACTGATTGTTCTGCCTCTGTATGGCTTGAGCCATAACTTAGCCCCGAATAACTAGTAACACGCCAATGATCATTAAAATGACGAGTCACCGTTCTTGCAGACAAGTTTACGCTGTCATTTTGTTCTAATAATAAACGTTCCGACTTAGGTTGATTAATCACGATAACATCAATAACGTCATTGCTAATCTCAGCCAACATGTCGTTTAATAGCAAGCTATCTCCAGCTTGTCCTTTTTGGATAACATAGCCCAGCGCAGATAAGTGTAAGTCTGTTTCACCACTTTTTCTCCTATTACCTTTAATTAATGGTGCAATACCAACACTACAGTGATAGATGGCTCTTGTAAGTGCCACGTACAATAAACGCAGGTCTTCTGCTAGACGTTCTTCATCAGCTAAAGCGACATTTTCTTCACTATCATTTAAATCTAGACGTACCCCATAATCTGTTCTGTCGTGATACAAGCCTTTAGATTGAGGTAAAAAATTGCTCGCAAAAGGTAACCAAACAATCTTGTATTCAAGGCCTTTAGATTTATGAATGGTACTGATTTGCACCAAGTGTTTATCACTTTCAAGACGCATTTGCTGTACGTCAGATTGATGGTCAGGATGGGCAATTTGTTGTGCTAGCCAACGTGTTAGTGTGTGCTCACCTTCAAGCTGTAATGACATTTCTTGTAATAGCTCACCAATATGCATCACATCCATCAAGCGGCGTTCTCCATCAGTGCCTGATAATAACGTTTCTGCAATCTGCCTCTGCGCCATGACCATTCTAAGCATGGGAAGCACGCCACGCTTTTGCCAAACCATGGCATAACGAGCAAATTCATCTACAATTTTTTCCCACGATTTTTCATCATGGTTTAAGTCATCAATTTGTTTAGCGGTTAAACCCAATATCCCTGTCGCCAATGCACTACGCAAAACACGTTCTTTTTCGGGTGTTAAAACTGCCTGTAGCAACCACAGTAAATCTCTCGCTTCTGGTGTTGAAAATACACTTTCCCGATTAGATTGAAATACAGAAGGGATATTTAACCGATTTAAAGCATCACGAATTAATACGGCTTCTCGTCGGCTGCGCACCAACACTGTAATGTCAGAAGCTTCAACAGGTGTATGCGCCCCTTGATTGTCAAAATAGCTACTACCTTGCAACCCGCCTTGTAAGTATTGTGCTATTTGCACCGCACATTGTGAAGCTGTTGCTTGTTCATATTCAGCAACGGAGATACCTTCCGCTTCAAGTTGCCAAAATGTAAGTGATTTGACTTTTTCACCATCATGAATAAGTTTTTTATCACTATTTTGTTTAGCAAAATTAACGGGTTGAAAAGGAATTTGCTCAAAAATAAATGGGGACTGACAACGAGAAAATAGATGATTAATAGCTTCAACCATATTTTGCGATGAACGATAGTTAGTCTCTAATGTATAGTGAGCACTAACTTCATTTTTTGCTTCGATATAGGTGAAAATATCAGCGCCTCGAAAAGCATATATAGCTTGTTTAGGGTCGCCGATAAAAAGTAATGCACTGTCATTAAATTCCCGATAAATGCGTTGAAAAATACGGTATTGCTGTGCATCTGTATCTTGAAACTCATCTATCATTGCAACTGGAAAACGTTGGCTAATAGCTTGAGCTAAAAATTTTCCGCTTTCTTGAGCAAGAGCACTGTCTAAACGGGTCAATAAATCATCAAACCCCATCTCACCTCGGTTATGTTTTTCAAAAGTGATAGCCTCCCTCACCTCTGCAATAGCCAGTGGAATAATCAGATCTTTTAGGGTTAATGATTGAGAAAGTAGCTCATCTATTCTTTGGAAAACAACATGCTCTGGCCCCGAACCACTTTTTGATTTTTTATGTAGTACCGTTTGTGAAAAGCGTTCAAGATCTTTAGGTAGCTGATAATCTTCTGTTTCTTCTTGAGCCCATTCACCGATTTTTATCAACCATGTAGGTAGAAAACGAGTACTATAACTTCGTTTATCAACATCGGAATCAGCGATAAGCTTCTCAAAATCTGCTGAATTTTCTAACCATGCCGCTTTTACAGACTCAATTAACAAGATTAGTCGCTGATGCCGTTCTTCTAGAGATTCAATTTGCTTTGGTTGGTTAATAATTAAAGGAATATCACCTTGTAAGAAAGGTTTAATCTCCGAGAGCAATGCTTCAGGACCACTCCACAGTGACTGAATGACTTTCGTCATGGAGTAATTTAAAGGGTAAAAATGGCGGCGCCAAAAATCTGCACAGGCTTGTTTCTGAATCGGAAATTCATCTTGAATCATGGTCTGTTCAAATAGCACTCCTGACTCAAATGCATTATGAACTAGCATTCTTTGGCAAAAACCATGGATAGTGTATATTGCTGCTTCATCCATTTGCCTTTCCGCAGCCTGCAACCATCGCGCAGCGAATTCTCTTTGAGACTCCCCCGAAAGCTCGGCTAATAATTCAAGATACTCAGGCTGCGACTCGAAACCAACACCATTTCTTAAGCAAGCTAAGCGCATATCATGAATACGTTGACGAATACGCCCACGTAACTCATTCGTTGCAGCTTCTGTAAATGTTACAACTAAGATTTCTTCAACACTTAACGGCCGAGGAAACGCATTAACGCCTCCCAGACCTAATAAAAGCCGCAGATAAAGTATACCAATTGTGTACGTTTTACCCGTTCCTGCTGATGCTTCAATTAACCGCTGTCCACGCAGTGGCAAGGAAAAAACATTCAGTAATTGGGACTCTACCTGCACTTTATTCACTCAGCATCTTCCTTTATTGGTAAAATCTTTTGCAACTGAGAAGCCGTTGGGTAAAGCACCCAATCTTTCAGATGCGCATATCCTACTTTAGTGTCAACTCCTCGGCCTATAACTTGGGAGCTAACGGCTAACCCTTTGTGCTTTATAACTGCATTTTCATAATACTCAATGACTTGTTCTTTCGTTGCACTACCTAAAGTTGCAATAACTTTTTCACGAGTATCAAAACTGAAAATATTTCTAGAAAAATCAGATGAATAACGACCAACTTCCTCATAGAATGTTTGAGGTGGTTGGCTCATTTCCGTGATAATAGATTGTTTATATTGATTAAATTCATCTATCGGTAGTTTTTTCAGTTTCTCTAATGCTTGAAGATAAAATTGTTGGTAACGTGTATTCAAATAACTCGGTGTTTTGGCATTACTTTGAATCAAAAAGCCCATACCCCACTGATCACCCAGCCCAGTTTTAAAAGCAAATACTGCATAACCCAGTTGCTCATTAGTTCTTAGTTGATCATAAAACCAAGGCTGAATCACTTTAGAAAGAATACCTGATAATACTGCACCATCAATGCGGCTATAACCGTCTGGAATAAAGATTTCAGCAAGCGCATTATCTGAGCTATTTCCCTGCTTTTGGAAATCGGCTAGATAATTTTTGTCAATAACGACAATATCACCACGCCACCAATTGGTACCTTCGCTCTTTAATAATTGCTGTGCATCTTTAATAGTTTTAATGCTTTGTGACTCAGTCATATTACCAAAGACCAACGCTTGTAATGCTGCGCTTTTAACTATCATTTCACGGTAGCTAGTGATGTCTTGCAGTGAAATTTTATCTAGCTCCGCTAAACGCTGTTCTTGCTCAAAGTAAGGCACACTATTAATACGTTGAAGCGGTTGCATAGCCAACTCATAAGCTTTCGCATTATTAGCAACTTCAATTTGCTCTTTATACCAAGATTTTGCTTGGGCTAGCTCTTGTTCCGTTGGCTCAAAATTCAGGTATAGCTGAGTCATGGATAAAAAGAGTTCAGGTAAATGTTGGGTGTAACCACTGGCATTTAATTGCAGACCAACTCCTTGAGAAACAGAGACTGACATACCCGCTACCGATGCTTGATATTGCAGCTCATCCATTTTCAATGAAGCGATATATTGTAATAAAGAGCCCGTTACTTGTTCCTTGGCATCTTTATCCCCTTGATTAGAACGTAATGATAAAGTGATACTTGCTTTTGGCTCATCAGCAAAATATTGACTTGGCATATATAACACACGCGTATTGCCATCTTGATAGATGAATTCAGGGTGTTTATAAGCCTTACTAGTTTTAATTAATGATAAATTATCAGCAATATACGGGTTTAAAGCGGGTAATTTAAAATTCATTTTAGATTCTAAACTTGCCCACGATTTAAATTGTTTTGCTGTAATTTTGTTAACTTGATACGGCGCATCAACAAAATACGCCTTTTTGTTATTCGGTTCATTTGGGCTAATAAACCAAATCCTTGCCTCTTGCGCGCTGAGCTCTGATAAACGCTGTTTAATCGCCTCAGGATCATACTTATCAGCAATATAATCTGAATCCAGAACATGATTAACAGGAACATCAATCATTTGGTCTGATAACCATTCAATGTAGTTCATATCCCTAACAATTGAACCATAACGGAATGATAAATTAAGAACTTTTGCTATTTCATCAAAGTAACTTTTATTGATTCCATCGTTCTTAATTAACTCAAGATAAGAAAAAATAGCTGCAATAATTTCGTCCCTTTCTTGTAAGCCTTTATCTGTCAACGTGACATAAATAGAGAAAGAGCCATAGTTTCTATCTAAATTTGGGGATGCAGAAGCGCTTATACCTTCAGCAAGTCCTTGTGATATTAACCAATCAGCTAGTGTCCCTGGACTTCTATTGCCAATTAAGTAACTAATATAGTTATCACTTTTACTGCGAAAATCTGCCATATTATTTTTAATACTAAATTCAATTTGTATGGCTTTTTGCGGTTGAGCCGGCACATAATGGATGATAATACCTTTTTCATTCTCCGTTACTGCGGGGATATTAACAGCAGGAACACTTGCATTAAAATTAGGTATACGCCCAAATGTTTCCTGTGCGATATTCGCTAATGACTCAATAGACTGGTCGCCGTAAAGTACTGCATTCATTAGGTTTGCAGAATAATACTGCTTATAAAAACCCACTAGCTCATCTTGTAGTTTGCTATTAGGTTTATCTTTTAGAGTCTCTAAATTCCCTCCCGAAAAACGCGAATTCGGGTGTAATGGGTTCAATGTTTCAGAACGTACTTGCCATATACGCATCCCATCACGAGAACGTGCCATTGTAAGTTCTGCATTAACTGCATTACGTTCTCTATCTGCATTAATCGGGTCTAAAAGTGGCTCAGCCAATGCATCTGCAAGCCTGTCCGTTGCTTCTTTTAATGCGCCATTTTCAACTTCAAAATAATAAGCAGTGCGGTGAGATGCCGTGCTTGCATTATGGCTACCACCATGTTTTTGTAAAAACTCAGAGAAACTGCTTGGCTCGGGGTACTTTTTAGAACCCATTAAAACCATATGCTCTAAATAATGGGCCAGCCCTAATTGGCTATTTGGGTTTTCAATACTACCAACAGGTATCGATACAGCAGCCAATGATTTTGTCGCTTTGGCATCTGATACTAATAAAACCGTCATATCATTACTGAGTTTGATGGCTTTATATTCCCTAGGGTCACTTTCGCTTTTATTTACTGTTTCAGGCAAAATTTGCCAAAGTGGTTGTGCTGCAATCGCTTGGCCACCGAAAAAAATTACCAGTAATAAAAATAGATGAGCGATATTTTTGGATAAATATTGCATCCTTTGGTGCTCTCCTGTCATTTCAAGTATTTTGTCATCGGTAATAAAAACCGCTGAGTATTTGATAATAAAGTTTTAATCATCACATCATCAATGCTTCTGCAAATTCTTGACACATAATCATCTTCCATCTCGCCTCTTTGTATCTGACTTCCTTGTAAGTTTTGGAGCAAAGCAGATAATGCTTTTTGCTGAGTTTCTTCACTCAAAAAATCGTACTGTTTCGTCTTTTTATCAAAACAAGCCTTAACCCAACTCCAACCACTTTGAGAAAGAAGAATTAACGGAGAATTAAACCCCTCACAGTAGCCTACGACTAAATCTTGTAGATAAACCAATGCATCTTCTTTGTTAATAGCGGAAAACTGCCAAATACTATTATCTCTTCCTAGTGCAAGGCTTTCCCCTTCACCAATTTGTGAGTTAAATAGCAAATGCTCCACCCATAGCTGCACCCCATCATTAGCGGTTAAGTAAGCAGGACGATAGCGTACCATTCCTGTTTCATGAATATTTTTCAGTAACCCTGTGATTTTTATCCCATTTAACTGAAAATCAAACGGATAATCAAATAGCTGCATATCATATTCTTTAACTTTTTCGGCTAATGGCGATATTTCGTTCAACTGCTGTTCCCAAAAAAGTTGACCAAATTGCCTAGCAGGCAGCTGGCCCGATGCTTTTAAAGCAGAATAAAAAGGCTCAATATTCTTATCTTTGACAAGTAAATCTAAAATTTGATCATTAATTTTATATCGTTGTAATCTACCTAAGTTAAATGGCTCTTCTTCTGGTAGTTCAGTTTCTTCAATAGAAAAATGTACTTTCAAACGTTGTTGAAAAAATGCCCTAATCGGGTGACGATAAAAACGTAATAATTGTTCTAAAGAAATTTCCGTAATGGGTTCACGAGTTTCAAGTACTGAACAAAATGGTTCATCAACTTTATTTGTTGTTTTTGCGGCAGGTAACCACTCGCTCGCGAAGCTCTGAAAAGGTGTTTCTGGTAAAAAATTTTCTTTTGCAAATGGGACTCTATTATGTTGAATGACCAGATGCTCGCTTAACCGCTTAGCACTTTCATCAATGGTCAACGTTTCATCGCCAACTAAACAAAAGCTTTGGCATATATAATCAATTAATTCAGTTACTAATACTGATGGATTACAAGGTTGATTATCGCGAATAGAAAGCCCGATATAGCTAACATAAAGTTGTTTAGATGCTGAATTCAATGCTTCTAAAAACAGATATCTATCATCGTCCCTGCGTTTTCGGTCTCCACGCACAGGCTTTTCAGCCATCAAATCAAACCCTAAAGGCGGTATATTCCGAGGGTAAGCACCATCATTCATCCCCAGTAAACACACAACCTTAAATGGCACCGAGCGCATTGGCATCAAAGTACAAAAATTAACGGCTCCAGCCAAGAAACGTTGGCTAATCTTTTCATCATCAAAACGAACTGAAAGTTCATCACGAATTAATCGTAATGGAATTTGCTCTTCATATCCTGAAGTTATCGCGTTATCAATTATTTGATGCCACTGTTCCGTCAATAGTGCGAGAACCAGTTCAGTTTCACCATCAATCATAAAACAGCTATCAAGTAATTGCTGGCAAAGTTCTTTCCATTCTGCAAGTGGACGTTCCTGTGCTAGTACAGCGCGCCACTCTCTTAGTGTATTGATTAATAATGCTAATTTCCCGGCAAGCTGAGCCGCTAAGCCACTACACTCATCGTAAGGTAAAATACCATTCCACGGGCCATTTCTACTGTCCATTGCATAGCCAAGCAACATTCTACTTAAGCCAAATTCCCATGTATTTTGCCCTATCACCGGCAAAGCGAAGGAGCGTACATTATCATCATCAAGCCCCCAGCGAATCCCTGATTCATTAACCCAGCGGCGTAATAAACTTAATTCACTTTCATCAATACCAAAACGTTGAGAAAAAGCAGAAACCTCAAGTAGACTGAGAACTTGCTCCGTTGAAAAGCGGCTCTGAGGTAAATCGAGTAGCATAATAAATGCTTGTAAAATAGGGTGAGCCTGTAGCGCTTTCCTATCGGATATTGAAAAAGGGATATAACGAACTGATGCTGTATTACCAAAAACAGCCTGAATATAGGGAGCATAGCTGTCGATATCGGCAACCATGACTATCACATCACGCGGGGTTAACGATGGGTCTTGCTCAAAGAGAGAAAGTAGATGATCTTGTAATACTTCGACTTCCCGCTGTGCACTATGGCATAAATGGAATGTTATCGAATCATCTAGCTCATTGATTGGCCGCTTACCTACACTCGTTTCATAATTTTCTAATGTTGTTCCTAATTGAGCATGGTTTTCGAGATCTAAAATATCCTGCTGGATATTCTCTAATAAATTAGCTCGTTCAGTATCAACATAAGCTGAAATTTCATTAGCACTATCGATTTGAGAAATAAAGTATAGGTTGTCTCGGCCTAGCCTTCCCCACGATGCAAGCAGTGGATTTACGATATCCTGCTCGCCATTTTCATTAAATAAATTAGGAGTATGATCCTCAAGTTTAAAACGAGAAATTTCATGTTTGTCAAGATAATGCCGAAGTTTCCTTTGCTGCAACCTAACTAAAAATGATGCACTTTGAATGTCTCCCCAATAATAACGACATGGGTTAGTGAACATTAAATGAACATCTGTATGTTCTGCTATTGCATTGATAGCTTGTAAATAAACAGGTGGAAGAGATGAGATACCGCAAATAAAAATACGCTTTGGCAGCATTTTTCCTAAATCAGGATTCGATGATAATGTATCAATAAAATGTTGATATAAATTAGCTCTGTGCCAAGGCGGCTGTTTTAATTCATTTGAATAATCAACAAGGCATTGCCACAAACGTTTTTGCCACAATTGATTTTCACTTAGCCCCTCTATTAATTCATTTTTTTGCCATATTTCAACCCATTGTGGGCGATATACCAAATATTGGTCAAATAAATCAGCAATCCTACCTGCAAGTTGATGCAGCTTACGTTTATCGGTATCCTCTTGAAGATAATGCCTTAAAGGTTCAAATTCTTCTTCGTTAATGACGGTTGGCAATATTGTCATTAATTTCCATGTCATTGCTTGTTTGGTATAAGCGCTTTCTTTTGGAATCTTCGGTAAGACCCGCCTAAACATATCCCAAATAAATGTTGCAGGTAAGGGATAATTAATATTTGCAGCGATACCAAACTGCTTAGCAAGTTCGATTTGTAGCCACTGTGACATTCCAGGACTTTGTACTAAAATTATTTCTTGCTCAAAAGGATGAGAAAGTGGTTCATTTTTCATTAAATGAGTCATTAGATCTTTTAATAAATCTAATTGATTAGAATGATACACTTGAAACATGATGCTCTCCTGTTGAGCAATACCAACGACTCAATGAAAATGGCTGTTTTTTTACCGTTAACGATACCATTAACTCAGTACAGTTATCGACCCGTGGTATGCGAACTGTTTGCATTTTCCATTCAGGGTAACGCAAATTTGGCCCTATGGAAGAATTTTTCTCCCCTGATATTGGTTTCCCTGACATTACGCTTTTTTCTAATGTGCTATGCAGCACTCTAATTGCCGAAGAATTTATATACAATTGATTAAAATTCAATATGATATATTGAGAATAGTTTACCAAAGCTACCAGTGAAATAGCAAAAATAACCACGCCAATCATCGCTTCAACTAATGCAAACCCTTGCTGCTTTATTCTCACTCGCAAAACCCTTTTTTAATCACTGGACAATAATCTAACCACCCTTTTTCACGAGGAAAAAACTGTCGTTTATTTACATCCAATACCATCCACCGGTAAACTTTAATTTCATTTTCAGAGCGGTAATGACTTTGTCCCGAAAGTACGAAAGTCGCCCCTTTGTAATGTTTTAAGCAACTTTTCCATTGTTGAGTTTCCTCTTTCTGGCAAACCCAATGCCTTAGTTCTCTATGTTTACTATCCCAGTGCAATGTTCCACCCCATGCAAGGGCTGACTCTGCTTTATTAAAAGCATCGAAATACTTAATTTCATTACGCTGCTCATCTCGAGCTCGTTCTTGGAAGAAATGCACAGATTTAATCAATAATGTGCCTATTGTGATAAAAATAATAACCATCAATAGAGAAACATTTCCCTGTTGTTGTTCTATGCGCTTCATAAATTTCTAACCAAGGCCGCTATTCGGTAATTAAATGTTTGATTAGGTAATAACTCTGTTCTAAGGCTAATTTCCATTTCAAGTAATTGCACATTTTCCCGCCAATTAAATACTAATTTTTTAACCTTGATTAGCTTCTCATCAAATAGCGATTGCCAACGTATTCCATTGCAATCCCTGACATTCCTATTGGTTTCTAATTTTTCATTATTTAAGCGATAACCGAAATAATCAGAATCTATCGATTTAGATTTAATATTTTCCCAGTTACCTGATAAATCTTGGTCATAAGCAAAAATAATGCATGAATTGTTCCCTTGGCTTAAAGCCTTAGATGCAATTTTTAAAGGCTCCTTTCCACAATTCAGGCTACTGCAATAACCAATCCTTCTAAAATCTTTTTCCATGTTTATCAATGTTTGTCTTATATCCCTGTCTATTTGATATTGAATGTAAGACCGATAAGTTTGTTTAAATAATGTGGGAATAGCGCTCATCGCTGATACACACACAATGCTACTGATAGCCATTGCCATCAACATTTCAATTAGCGTAAATCCTTGCTGCTTTTTTAATTTATCGTTAGTTAAGAGGGTCAACATTTCGGTACTCCGGCCATTTTTTTATGGCTACAACTTCTTATACGACCTAATGAAGAAATATAAATTGTGATTTGCTCATGTTGATTTTTTAGCTCTATGCTAAAAGTACGAATAGTTCCCTGTTTTCCATAAAGCTGGATTGAAGTACGGCTTGCTTTGCTAAGAGTTATTCCTTGGTGCCTTTCTGCTGTTAGCTTACCAACTTGCTGCTTGTTATTTGCATCCTTAACAATAAGCTGCCAATCACCTTTCCCAACCTTAACCGATAATATTTGGTACCTATTTAAATAGACCCCTTCTATCATTTGGCTATAAATAAACTCAGATACTTGCCTAGCAGCATCGATTAACCGTTGTCTTTCTACCTGCTGTTGCCATTGATATAAACCGGACAACATAATGAAAGAGCAAATAAATAAAACAATAAGAATTTCAATTAAGGTGAAACCACGCTGTATTGTATTTGAATCAACTCTCATCTTGTTGTGACTCCACTTTTTCATACACAAGCCTGAGATTGCCCAAAAAAAACGGTATAGCGAGTTTTGTGATTACAAACTGCATAACGTTTCGCAAAAAAATAGATAGATTCAGAGCAATACAACTCAATTTGCGAAGAGCCTCGCAAAGAAATAGTTCAGTCAAAATAAATACACGAAAGTAAATGGCTTATGAGCCAAGATAAATTTCGTCAAGGATGATGAGATTGATAAAGGAGGAAAATTAATAAGATATTAAAAAACAATACTAAGATGGTTTTTGATAAAACCATCTTAGTTAAAAATTTATTCACTAATCAAACAGTAAATGGATATTTGATAGCCTCATGGCACTGGTACCCTTCAAGGATAAAATCATCTGAAGTTACCCATGTTTCGAGATCTTCTAATGACTGAATTTTGGGGTTAATAATCAATGACGGAGAAGCAAAAGGCTCACGTTTTAGTTGGACATCACGCATTAAAGGTAATTGGTTTTCATAGATATGTGCATTCACAATTTTATGATAAGCCTTACCTGCTTTATGTCCTGTAATACGAGCCATTAGAGCGAGTAAAACAAAACATTGTACTTGGTTGAAATTTAAACCAAGAGGTACATCACAGCTACGCTGGTAAGATGTTAAATGTAGCGTATCACCTAATAGTGAAAAAGTATGAGTATGCATGCAAGGACGCAAGCAGCCCATTTCAAATTCACCAGGGTTATAGAAAGTGATAATTTCCGCACGGTCATCAATACCATTCTTTAAGTTATTGACGACTTTTTTCAGCTGATCTAAATGTGTTCCATCTGGGCGTTGCCATGAGCGCCCTTGAACACCATATACGCGCCCCATATCGTCTTCACCTTTGCGATGGGGATTATTCAGCCATGCTTGGTTTTCGTTTGCATTTGCATTCCAAGTATTACAACCAATTTCACGAAATTGAGCTGCATTGTCATAGCCACGGAGATAACCGAGAAGTTCAGCTATCGCCGCTTTATAGAAACTTTTACGAGTCGTAATCAAGGGGAATTGATTATTACCAACATCATATTCAAGGTCAGCGTTAATAACGGTTAAACAACGAACACCTGTACGTTTGTTTTCAACCCATTGACCCTCATCAATAATACGCTGGCATAAATCAAGATACGGCTTCATAGTGACTCTCTTTTTCAAAAATAACTTAAGTGGCTAACCTTCGCCTTATTGTATTTCATTGTTTTATTTACAAAATAGTTATACTCAACAGACTAAGTTAGCCCCAATAAATGGACTAATTAACTCTTTTTAGGCTCTTTTAGTGGCTTATGAGCCGGCACATTCTTACCATATTTATAAGCCCAGACAATCATTAGAATGCCAATAATAATCATTGGGATTGATAGAATTTGCCCCATACTAATACCACCAAATAAACCAAGCTGTGCGTCCGGTTGCCTAAAGAATTCAACGATAATCCTAAATGCACCATAACCAATCAAGAATAGCCCAGAAACACTCCCCATAGGGCGGGGCTTACGCACAAATAAGTTCAAGATGAGAAACAGAACAATTCCCTCTAAGAACATTTCATAAAGTTGTGATGGATGTCTTGGTAGCACACCATACTGCTCTAATATGGGTAGTAACGAAGGGTCTTGGGCGGCAAGCTGAATATCTTCACTGCGTGAATGTGGAAATAAAAATGCCCATGGCGTATCAAGTGTAACTCGTCCCCATAGCTCCCCATTAATAAAGTTCCCAATACGCCCCATGCCTAAACCAAATGGAATTAATGGTGCAACAAAGTCAGAAACTTGCAGGAAACGACGGCGAGTACGATGAGCAAACCACATCATGGCACATATCACACCGATTAAGCCCCCATGGAAGGACATACCGCCATCCCAAACCTTAAAGAGGTATAGAGGATCATCAAGAAAAACAGGAAGATTATAGAAGAAAACGTAACCTAGCCGACCACCAACAAATACGCCAACAAAGCCAACATATAACAAGTTTTCGACTTCATTTTTTGTCCAGCCACTATTTGGTTTTGCGGCACGACGCCCTGCAAGCCAAAGGGCAAAAACAAAACCAACAAGGTACATAAAACCATACCAGTGTAACGACACTGGCCCAATCGAAAACATAACAGGATCTATTTCCGGAAATGCTAAGTAGTTGTTACTCATTGTTCCCCACTTTTTAATCATTAAGCCAACTACTCGTCGACTATTACGTATTCAACAGGCTTCAATTTGTGAAGCACCCTGAAGCATACAACAAAAAGTATCACCATTTATACTTGATATTTTTAGGCCTTAACCAAATTAGATGCTTACATCTTGTTGTAAATTAAATTCCACCACGCACAAAACCACCTAAACGGTGCTGTTCCATAAACTCACTGGCTTCTTGCCTAACGCTATCACAAGTTTCTGCAGCCAATAACTTCGGTACTAACTGTGACATCAAAGCAGGGTCAAGCTGGCGGATTAAATATTTCATGCGAGGAACACTACGCCCACTCATACTTAAAGAGCGATACCCAAGTGCAATTAATACCATTGCGCTAAGTGGTTGACCTGCCATTTCCCCACAAACGCTTACAGGGAGTTCCAGGCGTTGGCACTCTTCACTTACCTTTGCTAAAAAGCGCACAACTGAGGGATGAAGATTATCATATAGCGCTGCTACATGGGTGTTATTACGGTCAACAGCAAGTAAATATTGTGTAAAGTCATTAGTCCCGATAGAGATAAAATCAACACGTTTTTTAATTTCAGGTAGTAAAAACAGTAAAGAAGGAACTTCAAGCATAATACCAATTTGAGGCATCTCAACTGGCATTTTTAATAAAACACTCACTTCTTCTCTTGCTCTTTTAACCAGCAAAATTGCTTCGTCTATCTCATTAACACTTGTCACCATCGGTAATAAAATACGTAAATTTCCCGAAAGCGTATTCGCCCGTAACATAGCCCTTAGCTGAATCAAAAAGATCTCGGGCTGGTCCAACATAATACGAATACCACGCCAACCTAAGCTTGGGTTTTCTTCGCTAATTGGCATATAAGGCAGCTGTTTATCTGCCCCTATATCAAGAGTTCTTAGCACAACCAGTTTGGTAGGAAAAAGTTGCAAAACTTCCTTATAGAGCTGTTTCTGCTCATCTTCCGAGGGAAAACCATTGTGCAGCATAAAAGGCAGCTCAGTACGATACAAACCAACACCATCAACCCCAGTGTTAATTTGTTGCTCGTAACGCGGACTTAAACCTGCATTAAGGTAAATGTGAACTTTTTCGCCATCTTTAAGTATTGCATCTTGCTCAAGAGTCCCTTCAGCTAAGCGGCTAATGGCATTTTCTTCTTCAATAATTTGCTGATATTCCTGAACAATTAAATTTTCAGGTTCAATAAAGACCTCACCACGGTACCCATCCAATATTAAATGGCGGTTATGTAATAACGAAGGCTCAATATCAGCCCCCATAATTGCAGGGATCCCCATGGCTCTGATTAAAATCGCAGAATGAGAATGTGTTGCTCCGTCACGCACGACCACACCGGCAAGTTGTTCAATAGGCAACTCAGCCAACACGCTAGCACTTAGCTCATCAGCAACTAAAATAAAGCTTTCTGGCCATTGTTCATTTGCGGTAAGTGAATCATCAAGATGAAACAATAAGCGTTGACCTAATGCTTTTAAGTCTGCCCCTCTTTCCCTTAGATAAAGGTCACGCAGGCGAGAAAACTGCTCCACATAATTTTCAATAACCGTTTTAACCGCCCATTCAGCGGTTGCATTGTCATTAATAGCGGCAAACAGGTGTTTTTTTAGTTGAGGGTCACTAAGTAGATGATTATAGAGATCAAAAATCGCAGCACTTTCTTTTGCTGAGCTAGCCATAAAACGCTTACTAATACGACGACATTCTGCTGTGGCACTTTCAAGAGCGGCGACAAGGCGTTGTTTTTCTTTATCGATATCAATAGCACTCGCTTGGAAAATACTATCTAAAGAAGGTTGGGAGCTATCTTGCCACCCATAAGCCATTGCAATTCCCTGTGATACCGGAATCGCTTTAATTCTATTTTGCCGATATTGCCCAAAAATACCTTTCGCTTGCGCTTGTGACAAAATCACAGCCAGTTGCATTGACAATGTGACCATGAAAGATTCTTCGGTTTCATTAAACAACCGCTTTTCCCGCTGCTGTACCACCAGCACGCCTAATAATTGGCGACGATAGACCACGGGAACACCTAAGAAAGCTCTCAAGCGTTCTTCTTTAAGCTGAGGCAGGAATTTATACTGAGGGTGTTCACGAATATCGGCTAGATTGAGCATCTCAGACTGGCGCCCTACCGCCCCTACGACACCTTCATCAAAACCTAGACGAATAGCAATCCCGCTAGGTTTTTTTAACCCGCGGGTTGCCATTAAGTAATAGCATTGGCGAAGGTGATCGGCTAAATAAATGGAACAAACATCTGTTCTCATTGCTTTGCAAGTCTCATTCACCAACACTTCTAGCGCATCAGTCAAACTTGTCGCCATTGCAACTTTTTCGACAATTTCACGTAAACGCATCAACATAGGCTACTTTGCTCCACGCCTACGGTTATTAAAAGTGGGTCGTTGTGGTAATTTTTGTTCCTGTAAAGGCATTACTACGGGGGCGAATTCTTTCATGACACGCCGATAAACTTCACGTTTAAAAGAAACGACCTGCCTAACAGGATACCAATAACTGACCCATCGCCAGCCATCAAATTCTGGCGATTTACTGCGCTGCACGTTTATATCGGCATCATTGCATTGAAGTTGGAGTAAAAACCAACGCTGTTTCTGCCCAATACAAACAGGTTTTGTATCCCAACGCACCAAACGCTTGGGTAATTTGTAACGTAACCAATTACGGGTAGATGCCAATAACCTGACATCTTTACGCTGTAGCCCGACTTCTTCGTATAGCTCACGATACATCGCCTGTTCCGGCGATTCCCCAGGATTGATGCCTCCTTGAGGAAATTGCCATGAGTGCTGACCATAGCGGCGGGCCCATAAAACTTGCCCTTGCCGATTACAAATTACAATTCCTACATTCGGGCGGTAGCCATCATCATCAATCACAGACTACCTCAATAACCAAATTTGAAAGATGCCTAATTGTTTCACACATACCTAAACTGGTAAACCTATATCAATACAGTTTGCAGATATGCCTGAAGTCACTACAATAGTGAACATCTCAACGGGGTGCCGAATTTATTTAGGCTGAGAAATAACCCGTAGAACCTGATCCGGTTAATACCGGCGTAGGGATTTGAGCCACCGCCTGCATATCTGCACCGGTTCCTCCTCAAATCCTGTGTCACTATCTTTTAGCGCAGGAAAAAGCATGTTTAAAAACAAAATTATAGCATCTATTCTTACCTTTAGTGCACTCAGTTTAAGTCAATTGGCATGGGCTGATAAACCAACGCTTACTGTTTATACCTACGATTCCTTTGCAGCAGAATGGGGACCGGGCCCACAAATTAAAAAGAATTTCGAAGCGCAGTGCGATTGTGAGTTAAAAATAATCGCACTGGGGGATGGCGTAGCTCTGCTAAACAGGCTCAGAATGGAAGGAAAAAAAAGTAAAGCAGATGTAATTTTAGGATTAGATAATAATTTATTAGATTCTGCTGAAAAAACAGGCCTGTTTGCCCCTGCTGACATTAATACCAGCGCATTAAAACTCCCTATTTCATGGGATAGCTCAACTTTCATTCCTTATGACTATGGTTACTTCGCATTTATATATGACACTAATAAAATTAAACAACCACCAGCCAGCATGGATGCATTATTAAATAGTGAAAATAATTGGAAAATTATTTACCAAGACCCTCGAACCAGTACCCCTGGACTTGGCTTGATGCTGTGGATTGAAAAGCTGTATGGCGACAAATCTGCTGATGCATGGCAAAAAATGGCAGGCAAAACGCTTACCGTAACAAAAGGTTGGAGTGAAGCTTATGGCCTGTTCTTAAAAGGAGAAGGTGATTTTGTACTCAGTTATACCTCGTCGCCGGGCTATCAAATGCTCAATGACCAAAAAGATAACTATGCTGCCGCCTTATTTAATGAAGGGCACTATATGCAAGTTGAAGTGGCTGCAAGGTTAAAAAACAGTCCAGAGCCTGAATTGGCAAAACAATTTTTACAGTTTGTCTTAACCCCTGAATTCCAAAATACTTTACCAACAACCAACTGGATGTATCCGGTCATTGATATTCCATTGCCAGAGGTCTATAACCAGTTACCTCTACCTGAAAAAGCCTTACAATTTAGTTCTCAAGAAGTGGCCAAAGAACGCCAAAATTGGACTCGTTTATGGCAAACCGCCGTCAGTCGCTAATTAATTTATCTCTACTACCGGGGGCGTTGGCCTCCGGATTACTGATTACCGTTGCACTCATTAGTTTTGGTGCTCTGTGGTTTTTTGCGCCTGAAATTTCAATGGCTGATATTATCAGCGATAGCTATTTGTGGCATGTGATTGGTTTTACCTTTTGGCAGGCTTTTTTATCCGCTATTTTTTCTGTAGTCCCTGCTATTTTTCTCGCCAGAGCATTGCATCGCCGTCGTTTTTTTGGGCGAACTCTATTTTTACGCTTATGTGCAATGACGTTGGTTCTTCCTGTGTTAGTTGCCGTATTTGGTATTTTATCGGTTTACGGGCAAACGGGTTGGCTGGCTAAACTGTGCCAATTATTGGGGCTTAATTACAGTTTTTCGCCTTATGGCCTAAAGGGGATTTTGCTAGCACATGTCTTCTTTAATATGCCGCTAGCAACGCGTATGCTATTACAATCTTTAGAAAATATCGCTATTGAGCAACGGCAAATTGCAGCACAGCTGAGGTTTAATGAGTGGCAGCAATTTACCATTTTAGAATGGCCTTATTTACGGAGACAAATATTACCCACTGCTGCGTTAATTTTTATGCTGTGCTTTGCCAGCTTTGCGACTGTTCTCGCGTTGGGGGGTGGCCCAGCAGCTACGACCATCGAATTAGCTATTTACCAAGCACTTAATTATGATTTTGATTTAGGGCGAGCCACTATTTTAGCACTAATTCAACTCTTCTTCTGTGTCGGTTTGATGTTTATCTGCCACAGAGTAAATAGTGTATTTTCTGTTGGTTTTAGTCATCAGTCCCAATGGGTTGATCCTGCTGATAACACGTTTCGCCGCATTCGTGATTTTTTGCTCATCGCCGCTGCCATACTATTACTACTCCCCCCGCTGTTCGCGGTTATTTTCGATGGATTAAATGGGCAACTTTGGGCGGTATTGCAGCAACCCGCCTTATGGCAAGCCACGGCAACCTCAGTGTTTATTGCACTGTGTGCTGGCGCTGTCTGTGTGGTACTAACCTTAATGTTGTTATGGAGCAGCCGCGAATTGCGCTTACGCCAAGCAGCTCGTTTAGGGCAAGCCATAGAGCTTAGCGGGTTAATTATTTTAGCCATGCCGGGTATCGTCCTCGCGACAGGTTTTTTTATCTTTTTTAATGAAACGATAGGCTTACCTGAATCCCCTTACCCATTAGTTATCATGACTAACGCTTTGTTGGCCATTCCTTATGCGTTAAAAGTATTAGAAAACCCTATGCGAGACAGTGCTGAACGCTATAACCCGTTATGCCAATCACTCGATATTTCGGGTTTTAATCGTTTGCGAATTATTGAACTGAAAGCACTACGCAAACCAATCGCTCAAGCTCTTGCGTTTGCCTGTGTTATCTCAATTGGTGATTTTGGTGTCGTCGCGTTATTTGGCAATGATAACTTCCGCACGCTCCCTTATTATCTTTATCAGCAAATAGGGGCTTACCGATCAAACGATGGTGCAGTGACAGCCATGCTATTGTTATTGCTTTGTTTTTGCTTATTTAGCTTGATTGAACGTATTTCAGGAAAACATCATGATTAAATTGACTCAGCTAGATTACCAATACGACAACCTGACAATGTCGTTTGATTTTTCTGTTCAATCTGGTGAATCTGTTGCTGTTATGGGGCCTAGTGGTGCAGGGAAAAGTACGCTATTAAGTTTGATTAGCGGCTTTCAATTCCCCAATAATGGTACGATTGAGCTTAATGGCGAAGACCATACCTTTAGCCCACCCGCTAAGCGCCCTGTTTCTATGCTATTTCAAGAAAATAATTTATTTTCACACCTGACGATCCGGCAAAATATTGGCCTTGGGTTACAACCCAATTTGCGCCTCAATAAAACGCAAATTCAGCAAGTTGAGCAAATGGCGAGTCGTGTCAGCCTGAGTGAATGTTTAGATAGGTTACCGGCGCAACTGTCGGGGGGGCAACGGCAACGTGCGGCATTAGCACGCTGCATGATCCGTAATCAACCGATTTTACTGCTCGATGAACCCTTTTCTGCTCTCGACCCTGCATTACGCCGAGAAATGCTACTATTACTCAAGGAAATTTGTACGGAGAAATCAATCACACTGTTAATGGTTTCTCATAATGTTGATGATGCCCTACAAATTGCCCCGAGAACACTGGTTATTGCAGAGGGCAAAATTGCTTACGATGGCGATACCCAAAGCCTATTACAAGGGCAAAGTGCAGCATCTGCTTTATTGAGTATTACAGCCGTTTCTAATAATTAGCACTGTATAAATTCACACTATTCGCGTATATTTATCCTAACTATTTTTATGCGAGTAGCCTAATGACCCAACTCATCGCCCCAGCGGAAAGAGGCTTTATTCTTAGCCGGCACTGGAGAGACACCCGTCACGGTGTCGAGGTCTCTTATTGGCTACTCACTGATAACCAACCACAAAAGGTCACTGTTCCATATCAAAAAGCGATTGGTTTTTTAGCTGAATCTCAATTTCCTCGAGTAAAACACCTATTAGATGAACAACCCAATATTACCTATCGGCTTCTTGAATTAATTGATTTTAAACGTGAAAAGGTCTATGCGATTTATTGCCACCAATATCGACAATTACAGAACCTTGAAAAAAACTGCAACGAATTGGGTGTTGAATTATTAGAAACCGATATTCGCCCAAGTGAACGGTATCTAATGGAACGCTTTATCGCAGCCTCTGTCTGGTTTTCTCGAAATCAGCAAGGGGAGTTTCAACTAAAACCTTGCGAAGGCTACCGCCCCTTAGTCAAGGCCGTTTCCCTTGATATCGAAACCAGCCAACATGGTGAACTCTATTCTATAGGGCTGTCTGGCTGTGGTGACAACGTGGTATTTATGTTGGGGCCAGAACAAGGGCCTGCATTGAGCGCTGAACATCGCTTAATCTATGTGAATAGCCGCCCGCAATTACTTCATAAACTCAATGAATGGCTTCACCAATACGACCCTGATGCCATCATTGGTTGGAACCTAATCCAATTCGACCTACAAGTATTACAAAAACATGCAGAGCGTTATGGCATCCCCTTATTGTTTGGCCGGCAAAGCAAAAAGCTGGAATGGCGAGAGCATGGATTTAAACAAGGCGTCTTTTTTGCCGCTGCTGAAGGCCGGTTAATTATTGATGGTATCGATGCATTAAAAGCAGCGACCTGGAGTTTTCCATCATTTAGTTTAGAGTCTGTCGCCCAAGCGCTACTTGGTGAAGGTAAAGCGATTGATACCCCTTATGACCGAATGGATGAGATCAACCGTCGTTTCGCTCACGATAAACCTGCTTTAGCTCACTACAATATTCAGGACTGTATTTTAGTCCATCGAATCTTTGAAAAAACCGATTTAATGGCTTTCTTGCAGGAACGTTCAACGGTAACAGGTCTTGCTGTTGATAAAATGGGGGGCTCTGTAGCTGCATTCTCACACCTTTATATTCCCCGCTTACACCGACTTGGCTTTGTCGCACCCAACCTCACAGAACAAAAAATGCAACTGAACCCCGGGGGCTTTGTCATGGACTCCCAACCCGGGTTATATGACTCCGTATTAGTTTTGGACTACAAAAGCCTATATCCTTCAATTATTAGAACTTTTCTCATCGACCCTGCAGGTATGATTGACGGGTTAGCACACCCTAACCTTGCACATTCGGTTCCCGGTTTTCGCCAAGCTTGGTTTTCTCGCACAACCCACTGTTTACCCGATATTGTCAGCCATATCTGGCAAGAGCGGGATAAAGCCAAAAAAGAGCATAATGCACCACTATCCCAAGCGCTAAAAATTATTATGAACGCATTTGCTGGAGTATTAGGAGCTGAAGGATGCCGTTTTTTTGACCCAAGACTGACCGCATCAATCACCATGCGTGGCCATGAAATTATGCGTACAACCAAACGCTTGATTGAGTCACAGGGTTACCAAGTTATTTATGGAGATACCGACTCCACGTTTGTATGGTTACGTGATGCCCACAATGAAGAACAAGCACAAAAAATTGGCTTTGCTTTACGTGATTACGTAAATAGTTGGTGGAAAAAACATTTAGCAGAAGAATGGCAATTAGAAGGTGTTTTAGAGCTCGAGTATGAAACCCATTACCGCCGATTTTTGATGCCCACCGTACGTGGTGCCGAAATGGGGAGCAAAAAGCGCTATGCAGGATTGAGTAAAGACACCATGGTATTTAGAGGGCTGGAAACCATTCGTTCAGACTGGACACCATTAGCACAAATATTCCAAAAAGAGCTCTATACCCGTATTTTTTATCACCAACCTTACCGTGAATATATTCGTGAGTATGTCCAAAATATTCGTTCGGGCCAATATGATGACCGTTTAGTTTATCGTAAGCGTCTGCGCCGAAAATTGACTGATTACCAAAAAAATGTTCCTCCGCATGTTCGAGCCGCTCGTACTGCTGATGACTATAATTTAAAATTACAGCGCCCTTTGCAGTACCAAAATGGCGGTTGGATAAACTATATTATTACTCAGGCGGGGCCTGAACCATTGGAAATCATCACGGCAAAACCGGATTACGAACATTATATATCCAAACAAATCAAACCGATAGCAGATGCTATCTTGCCTTTCTTACAGGATGACTTTGATACCCTGCTAACTGGGCAAATTACCCTTTTGTTTTAAAATTTATTCTACCTTTGATGTTTTTTTAACAGGTGACGATAGCCTTCGGTTGAATTAATATATCGCCCCTTTGGTGTCTCGCACGTCTGGCTACACAAATTATGCGTGATAATCAACAATACTCATTATAATTCAAATAGACTGACTCGTTGTCTCGGCCACAAGCCCAGCAAACGCCTTAGTGCTCACTTTGCTGCAATTTGAATGATTAAATGTGTATAATTAATCATCAGGTAACGACTATTTTTAAAATAATTCGAACTCTTCCTTGTGTAACTATTAATGAGTTACACCAACACTGGGCGAAGACACTGATAAAAATTGTCTTAAAAAATCTAAAAAATAAACTCTCAATTTTATGGAATTAAGTTAAATCTATGCCATTTACTCTTGGTCAACGCTGGATCAGCGATACAGAAAGCGAACTTGGATTAGGTGCCGTCGTGGCAATTGATGCCCGTATGGTAACGTTGCTTTTCCCTGCCAGTGGCGAAAACCGCCTATACTCTAGCAGCGATGCCCCTATTACCCGAGTGATGTTTAATGAAGGTGATACCATTACCAGCCACGAAGGCTGGCAACTTCAAGTTGAAAGCATTGAAGAAGATAAAGGATTATTGACTTACATCGGCACACGTTTAGATACGCAAGAAACCGGTGTGAGCCTTAGAGAGGTGTTCCTCGACAGCAAGCTCACATTCAATAAGCCGCAAGATCGTCTATTTGCTGGGCAAATTGACCGTATGGATCGCTTTGCTTTACGCTTTCGTGCGCGCAAATTTCAAAGTGAGCAAGTCAAACACCAAGCGACAGGCCTACGCGGTATTCGTGCAAGCCTGATCCCACACCAATTACATATTGCCAATGAAGTGGGAAAACGCCACCATCCGCGCGTATTACTCGCTGACGAAGTGGGCTTAGGTAAAACCATTGAAGCGGGGATGATTATCCACCAGCAATTAATGGCAGGCCGTGCAGAGCGCGTCTTAGTTATCGTTCCTGATAGCTTACAACACCAATGGCTGGTTGAGATGCTGCGCCGCTTTAATCTGCGTTTTTCTTTGTTTGATGATAGCCGTTACAGTGAAGCACAACATGATAGCGATAACCCATTTGAAACAGAACAACTCGTTCTGTGTTCACTGGATTTTGTCCGCCGTAATAAGCAGCGTTTTGACCAATTAGTTGAAGCGGGCTGGGATATGATGGTTGTCGATGAAGCTCACCACTTACAGTGGAGCGAAACTGCCCCGAGCCGCGAATATCAAGTTATTGAAACATTAGCTGAAAATATTCCGTCTATTTTGCTATTAACGGCAACACCGGAACAGCTAGGCCAAGAAAGTCACTTCGCTCGCCTGCGTTTACTTGACCCTAGCCGCTTCCATGATTACCAGGAGTTTATTGCTGAGCAAGAAAACTACCGCCCTGTTGCTGATGCGGTTTCGCTGTTGCTGTCAGGTGATAAACTAACTAATGACCAGCAAAATTTGCTTAATGAGCTAATCAAAGAACAAGATATCGAACCACTATTAAAGGCTGCAAACCTTGAAAGTGAAGACGGCAATGCCGCACGCCAAGAACTGATCAACATGTTAATGGATCGCCATGGTACCAGCCGACTGTTGTTCAGAAATACCCGTAATGGTGTCAAAGGTTTCCCTCGCCGTGAGTTGCATTCACTAAAAATGCCATTGCCCACCCAATACCAAACTGCAATTAAAGTGGCAGGTATTATGGGCAGTAAAAAAGACGTTGAAACACGTGCAAAAGAAATGCTCTACCCTGAGCAAATTTACCAAGAGTTTGAAGGTGAAAATGCCACTTGGTGGAACTTTGACCCACGTGTTGAATGGTTAATGGGCTTTTTGACCGCAAACCGCCATGAAAAAGTGTTAGTAATCTGCGCGAAAGCCGCAACCGCACTACAATTGGAGCAAGTGTTACGCGAACGCGAAGCGATTCGTGCTGCCGTGTTTCATGAGGGGTTATCACTATTAGAGCGTGACCGAGCAGCTGCCTATTTCGCTTCTCAAGAAGAAGGGGCACAGGTGCTATTGTGTTCTGAAATCGGCTCTGAAGGGCGTAACTTCCAATTTGCTAACCAGTTGGTGATGTTCGATCTGCCGTTTAATCCAGACTTACTTGAGCAGCGCATCGGCCGTTTAGACCGTATTGGCCAAAGCCGTGATATCAGCATTCATGTGCCTTATTTAGAAAATACCGCTCAATCTGTATTGATCCGTTGGTATCACGAAGGCTTAGATGCCTTTGAACATACCTGCCCAACAGGCCGAGCTATCTACGATAAATACTACCAACCATTGCTGCAATTTATGGCTGAACCGACAGTCACTGAAGGTTTTGATGATTTTATTAAAACCTGCCGCGCAGAGCATGACAGCTTAAAATTGCAATTAGAACAAGGCCGTGACCGCTTACTTGAAATGCATTCAAACGGTGGCGAGTCAGGTAATCAGTTAGCTGAAGAAATTAGCGAAGGCGATAACGATACTGAATTGGTTAACTTTGCGCTCAATCTTTTTGATATCGTTGGCATTAATCAAGAAGACAAAAGTGATAACTTAATTATCCTAACGCCATCTGACCATATGTTAGTACCTGATTTCCCAGGACTTCCTCAAGATGGCTGCACCATCACGTTTGATAGAGAGCAAGCGCTTTCCCGTGAAGATACGCAATTTATCAGCTGGGAACACCCTATTATTCGTAATGGTTTAGATTTAGTGTTATCTGGCGATACAGGCAGTTGTGCGGTTTCTTTACTGAAAAACAAAGCGCTGCCTGTTGGCACCTTATTGACTGAACTCATTTACGTTGTGGAAGCTCAAGCGCCTAAGAACCTGCAAATCAGCCGGTTCTTACCAGCAACCCCGGTACGCTTATTAATTGATTTAAAAGGTAATAACTTATCATCTCAAGTTGAGTTTGAAAGTTTTAACCGCCAATTAAATGCCATTAACCGCCATATGGCGAGCAAACTGGTAAATGCAGTACAAAATGAGGTTCATTCGGTATTACGCTTATCTGAGCCGATGATCGAAAAAGAAGCCAAAGCATTGATAGAAAATGCAAAAGAAGCGGCTGATAAAGCGCTGACGTTGGAGCTTTCTCGTTTAGAAGCACTCAAAGCGGTCAACCCAAACATCCGTGATGAAGAGCTTGATATTATTGAAGAAGAGCGCCAGCAACTGATGACCAATATCGACCAAGCCACATGGCGCCTAGATGCCATTCGCTTAGTTGTGGTGACTCATCAGTAAACTATGATAATCAAACCATATTGTTCTATATGGTTTGATAATTAATTTAAAATCTACAACTCGAACTAATTATTTTATTTCGTACTTTTGCGTAATAAAAATAGGGTTACCCTAAGTAATTCGAGTTGTAGGTAGGCAGCAAACGAAGATATCTTGGGGAGCATACATAAGTACGTGACCCGAGTAGCTGAGTGAAGCTAACACCCCTACAACTTGAAGTATGACGGGTAATTGAATGATACCGTACAATCCACCGCTAGAACCTTGGCTCCACATCCTCTATCAAGACGACCATATCATTGTCGTCAACAAGCCAAGCGAACTACTTTCTGTTCCCGGAAAAGCCCCTGAGCACCACGATAGCATTATGAGCCGTATTCAACGTGATTTTCCTGCTGCTGAATCCGTACATCGCTTAGATATGGCAACCAGTGGCGTCATGGTTGTGGCACTGCACAAAAAGGCTGAGCGTGAGCTCAAACGCCAATTTAGGGAGCGTGAGCCCAAAAAATTCTATATTGCTCGTGTCTGGGGACATTTAGAAAAAGAAAAAGGCTTGATTGATTTGCCGCTAATTTGCGATTGGCCAAACCGCCCTAAGCAAAAGGTGTGTTTCGAAACAGGGAAATCGGCACAAACTGAATACCAAGTATTACAATACGAAGAACAAGCGACACGCGTGAAGCTTTCACCTATTACGGGTCGTTCTCACCAACTGAGAGTCCATATGTTAGCTTTAGGCCACCCAATATTAGGCGACCGTTTCTATGCTCACGATGAAGCCAAAGCGCTCGCCCCTCGCTTACAATTACATGCACAGGAATTATACATCACTCATCCTGAATATGGCACACCAATGCATTTTACCTGCCCACCGGATTTTTAACGGTCTCTAATCGATTGATTAGATTTCAATATTACCAGTGCAAAAATTAACTCACTCTGTTTTTGCGCTGATTATTTTCCCGTTTGTTTTTACCCTAAGAACATACATAACTATGTAACTAGGGTGCGCGAGCGCAGCCAACAAAAAACGGAAGCGAAATAATCCATTTTAATTATTCCCCTGATTTCCCCTAAATAGTTCGTGTTGCAGCTAGGCGGCAAGAGAGCGAATCCTTAGGAGCGTAGATTACTACGTGACTAGGGTTCATGAATGAAGACAACAAAGCGAGATTTTTTGGTTTTTCTTCGTTAGCCTGATTTCCCCTAAATAGTTCGTGTTGCAGCTAGGCGGCAAGAGAGCAAATCCCTAGGAGCATACTGTAGTATGTGACTAGGGTGCGCGAGCGCAGCCAACAACGCTGCGGCGCGAAATATGACGGGGAAATTTATTTGAAGCCGAGCTCCTTCTTAACTAAGTCATAAGCTGCTTGGATAGACTGCGCCTTTTGCTTCGCAATTTCCATCATCTCTGGCGGCAAACCTTTCGCAACCAGTTTATCGGGGTGATGCTCGCTCATCAGTTTACGATAGGCTCGCTTAATTTTTGTTGGGTCATCACTAGGAGACACGCCAAGCACTTTACAAGCATCTTCAAGGGTTGGGCCATTTGATTGCTGATAATACCCTCCTGATTGCTGCTGAGAGTATCCTTGGCCAAATTGGCGACCACTTTGGATCATATCCAAGAACTGTTCAAACTGAACCTTAGAAATACCGAGCTCTTCGGCAATAATAAACAACACTTTTCGTTCGTTCGGGTGTAATTGTCCATCAGCAAAAGCAGCTTGTAATTGAATTTCCAGAAACATCTGAATCAAGTCAAAACGGCCATAACAGGCCATACGTAATTGCTTTAATACATCACGCAATGGAAAGTTAGGGGATTTGCCTTCTCTAAATGCTTGTTGAGCCGCTTTTCGTGTTTCTCCATGTAATTGCATTCTGTCCATTAAATTGGTCGCAAGCTGAATATCTGTCTCGGTTACACGGCCTTTGGACTTCGTTAAATGCCCCAAAATTTGGAAGGTACTCGCAAAGAAAATGATTTGGCGATCTCGCTTATTCATTCTCCCTGCAAATTTACGTTGAATCGATGCTTTATCAAAACCATGCCCAATAATTAACCCAACTAGCGCTCCCCAAAAGCCCAATCCAGAGACGATTGCGAGTATAACGCCAATAATTTTGCCCCAATAGTGCATATATCCCTCAATTCTTCAATGCTCAAAATGCAATTTTGCATTATCATACTATTCATTCAGCTCTATGCATAACTACCCGCGCGTAAAGTTTCTTACATTATACTGGCGCAAAGTGGTTGGCTAAGTTAGTCTTTGAGCGTTTGCTGGCGATGCCAATGATGACGGAACCCCATATTTAATGATGAAAAAAAGCTATCCAACACTACTCGCCACCATGGTATGGGCGGCAATTTATAGTCAGCAAGCGCATGCTGACCTTGCACAGCAGTGTATGCTGGGTGTCCCTGTTTACACCAAACCGATTGTAAAAGGTGACCCTAATAACCTGCCGATTCACATTACCGCTGAAGATGTCCGTGGTGAATACCCTAATTTTGTTGAATATGAAGGTAATGTCGATATTCAACAAGGGAACCAAACATTAACCGCTGATAACGTTAAACTCACCCAAACAGAAACAGCGGGTGAACTCCCTGTGCGTGAAGTAACAGCCACTGGTAATGTGCACTACGATGACCCACAAATTATCTTAAAAGGCCCTTCTGCGTGGTCTAACTTAGATAATAAAAACACTGATGTGAATGACGGTAACTACATGATGGTAGGCCGTCAGGGGCGTGGTGATGCGACGAAAATGAAAATGCGTGGTGAAAACCGTTACTCTATTATGGAAAACGGTACATTCACAACCTGTTTACCCGGTAATAATAGCTGGAGCGTCGCGGGCTCTGAAGTCATTATCGACCGCGAAGAAGAAGTCGCTGAAATTTGGCATGCGCGCTTTAAAGTGGGTGACGTGCCTATTTTCTATAGCCCATATATGCAATTACCGATTGGCAATAAGCGCCGTTCAGGTTTTTTAATTCCGACGGGAAGTTATTCAAGTAACGATGGGCTAGAGTTCTCATTACCCTATTATTGGAATATTGCACCAAACTACGATGCCACAATTACACCGCAATTTATGACCCACCGTGGTGTAAAATTAAATAATGAATTCCGCTACCTTATTGCTCCAGGTACAGGCACCGTGGCCTTTGATTTTCTAAATCATGACCGTGCTTATATCAAAGACAAAGAACGTGGTAAGCGTGAAGATCGTGATAGCGATGACCGTTGGTTATTCTACTGGCGCCATTCTGGGACTTACGCGGGGCATTGGAACTTCAGCTCTGACTATACCAAAGTGAGCGACCCTAGCTATTTTACTGACTTTAGTTCCCAGTACGGTAGCACCACTGATGGCTACGCTACGCAAAAATTCAGTGCAGGTTATTCAGATACAAACTGGAATGCGAAAGTCACTCACAAGCAATTCCAAATTTTTGCGGATAACCCCAACAAGCGCGCTTATAAAGCAGAGCCACAAGTGGACTTCAATTATTATAAAAATAATTTAGGTGCCTTTGACGTGCATACTTACGCACAAGCTGCTCGTTTTACGAGTGTGGGTAAAAATAACCCAGACGCAACTCGCTTACACATTGAGCCAGAAGTAAACCTGCCATTGTCTAATGGTTGGGCAAATATGAATAACAGCATCAAATTGTATGCGACTCATTACGACCAAGATATTCCTCGCTCGAATACGGATACTAGCTTAGAAAAAAATGTTACGCGTGTTCTACCCATGTTTAAAAGCGATGCAAAAGTTGTCTTCGAACGAGACCTTTTCCAAGGCAGCGATTTCGTTCAAACATTAGAACCACGTGTCCAATATTTGTATATTCCGTATAAAGATCAAGATAATATCAATAACTTTGACTCTTCATTGCTGCAGTCAGACTATAGCGGTTTATTCCGTGACCGGATTTACAGTGGCCTTGACCGTATCGCCTCTGCAAACCAGTTCACCACAGGTGTCACAACACGTGTTTATGACGATACTTTAGCTGAGCGCTTTAACTTCTCTGTGGGGCAAATTTATTACTTTGAACGCCCACGTGCTGGTGATTCAAATCGCCCAATAGATGATAAAAGCAACACAGGTTCATTATTGTGGGCCACTGACTCTATGTGGCGAATTGATGATAACTGGGGCTTGCGTGGTGGGTTACAATATGACCGCCGTCTCGGTAATGTCACAATGGGGAATGCGGTTGCAGAATACCGTTTAGATGCCGATCGTTTAGTTCAGTTGAACTACCGTTTCGTTGACCGCGATTATATTCAAGCAACCTTCCGTCGTGAAGATACTGCGAATGGTGGCTATACCTATACACTGCCTGAATACCAACGCGGTATTTCACAAGTGGGTGCTGTCATGAGTTGGCCATTAAGCGAGCGTTGGGGCTTTGTAGGTTCATATTATTATGATACCAAACAACAGCAACCTGCGAGCCAACTGGTTGGTTTGCAATACAATACTTGTTGCTGGGCAGTCAATCTTGGCTATGAACGTAAGATAGTTGGTTGGCAAAAAGAGAAGTTTAGCAGTGAATATGACAATAAATGGTCAATCAATGTGGAACTTAGAGGCCTAAATAACAATCATAGTTTAGGTAGTCAGAAAATGTTAGAAAGTGGCATTATGCCTTATCAACGTGCTTTCTGATAAAAATAACATAAATTTACTCTAAATAATTCGAGTTGCAGTTAGGTGACAAGCAAGTGAGTCGCTAGGAGCATACATAAGTATGTGACTAGTGCGAACGAACGCAGTCAACAACACTGCAACTTGAAGTATGACGAGTAAAAAAGAGATTAGCCCGCTTTTGCGGAATCAAAGTCAATATTTATAGGACCATTATGAAGAATTGGAGAACGCTTATTCTGGGACTGATGTTCGCAAGCTCCACTGCTTTGGCTGCGCCTCAGCAAATGGATAAAGTCGCTGCGGTCGTCAATAACGGTGTTGTGCTGGAAAGTGACGTCCAGAATATGATCAACACAGTAAAACTGAACGCTCAGAACGCACGTCAACAAGTGCCTGATGATCAAACTCTGCGTCATCAGATCCTCGAGCGTCTCGTTATGGATAACATCATTTTGCAAATGGCTAGCCAAATGCAAATCAATATTCCAGATGAAGCCGTGGATGCAACTATTACGGATATCGCTCGTCAAAACGGTTTAACACTGCAGCAAATGCAACAACGCTTAACCGCAGATGGCATCAATATGAATCAATATCGTAGCGAAATTCGTAAAGAGATGCTGATCGCTGAAGTGCGTAACAATGAAGTTCGCCGCCGCGTTACCATTTTACCTCAAGAGGTTGATTCTCTAGCAGAGCAAATGAGCTCACAAGCCAATTATGAAATGGGCGTTAATCTAAGCCATATCTTGATCCCGTTGGCAGAAAACCCAACGCAAGAACAACTAAAAAACGCTGAAGCATTAGTGAATAAAATTTTAGCTGAACTGAAAAAAGGCGGAGATTTTGGTAAGTTAGCTATCGCTTATTCAGCAGACCCTCAAGCGCTGAAAGGCGGTAATATGGGTTGGTCACGCCTACAAGAATTGCCTGTTGTCTTTGCTGAACAGCTGAAAAATGCGAAAAAAGGCGATATTGCTGGCCCAATTCGTTCCGGTGTCGGCTACCATATTTTACGCGTAAATGATGTAAGTGGTGGCAGCCAACCGATTTCTGTCACAGAAGTGAAAGCACGTCACATCTTAATTAAGTCATCACCAATTATGGATGATGCACAGGCAAGACAAAAATTAACCAAAATTGCTCAGGAAATTCGTTCAGGCAAAGTTTCATTTGAAGATGCAGCAAAAGAGAATTCTGAGGATCCAGGTAGCGCATTAAAAGGTGGTGAATTAGGTTGGAATATGCCTGATGTCTACGACCCGGCTTTCCGTGATGCATTAATGAGACTGAATAAAGGCGAATTAAGCCAACCTGTTCAATCAAATTTTGGTTGGCACTTAATCCAATTAGAAGACACTCGTAACGTTGATAAAACAGATGCGGCACAAAAAGACCAAGCGTACCGCCTGCTATTCAACCGTAAATTTAATGAAGAAGCACAGAGCTGGATGCAAGAACAACGTGCTTCCGCTTATGTGAAAATGGTTGATGGCCGTGACAGCCAGTCTACAGATGAAAAATCAAATTAAGCCTATTGTCATCACTCCCGGCGAACCTGCCGGGATTGGTCCTGACCTACTGATTCAGCTTGCTCAACAGCAATGGCCTGTTGAGCTGGTTGCCTGTGTTGATCCTGAATTGTTACGCCAGCGTGCCAAAGCGCTGAATTTGCCACTGACATTAACCGAATATATCCCCAATACCGTCACTAAAGTACAACCTGCGGGTAGTTTATCCGTTCTACCTGTTCATTTAGCAACGGCTGCAAAGGCAGGTGTACTTAACGTTGATAATGGCCAATATGTCGTAGAAAGCTTAGCAAAAGCCTGTGACGGCTGTTTAAAGGATGAATTCTCAGCCATAGTCACAGGGCCTGTACATAAAGGCATCATTAATGATGCTGGCGTACCATTTAGCGGCCACACTGAATTCTTTGCAGAAAGAAGTGGCTGTGAACGCGTTGTTATGATGCTAGCTACCGAAGAACTGCGTGTTGCATTAGCCACAACGCATTTGCCACTCAAGGACGTGTCAGCTGCCATCACTCAACAGAGCCTGAATGAAGTCATCACGATTTTACACCATGATTTACAAACAAAATTTGGTATTGAAAAACCAGCCATCTATGTTTGTGGTTTAAATCCACATGCAGGAGAAGGCGGGCACATGGGTACCGAAGAAATTGATACGATAGAGCCCGCGCTCGAAAACCTGCGCACAAAAGGGATTAATTTGATTGGGCCATTGCCTGCAGATACCCTATTTCAAGCTAAGTATTTAGACCATGCAGACGCAGTGTTAGCAATGTATCACGATCAGGGCCTTCCTGTGTTAAAATACCAAGGTTTTGGCAGAGCAGTAAATATTACTCTCGGCCTGCCTTTTATCCGTACCTCTGTCGACCATGGCACAGCCCTTGAACTCGCTGGTACGGGTCATGCTGATGTGGGAAGTTTTATCACCGCATTAAAGTTAGCTATCCAAATGACATCTAAGAATACATGAATAATCGAGTCCATCAGGGGCACTTTGCCCGCAAACGCTTCGGGCAGAACTTTTTAACTGACCAATTTATTATCGACAGCATCGTGGATGCCATGAACCCGCTGCCGGGTCAGTCCATTGTAGAAATTGGTCCCGGCTTAGGTGCCTTAACCGAACCTGTCGGTAGCCGAATCGATAAAATGACTGTAGTTGAACTTGACCGTGACCTTGCAGCACGCTTACACGTTCACCCTCAGCTAAAAGATAAATTAACTATCATTCAGCAAGATGCAATGACAGTAGATTTTGGTGAATTAGCCAAACAAGCAGGTCAACCCCTGCGCGTTTTTGGTAACTTGCCTTACAATATCTCTACACCATTAATGTTCCATCTATTCACATTCACCAACTCCATTGCTGATATGAACTTCATGTTACAAAAAGAAGTGGTGAATCGTCTGGTCGCAGGCCCTGGCAGCAAAGCCTTTGGCCGCTTGAGTGTCATGGCACAATATTACTGTAACGTGGTGCCTGTATTGGAAGTACCGCCGACTGCATTTACACCCGCACCAAAAGTAGATTCTGCCATTGTTAGGTTGATTCCTCATCGTGAAACCCCATATCCGGTAAAAGACATTAAATTTTTAAGTCGCATTACCACACAAGCTTTCAATCAACGCCGTAAAACTGTTCGTAACAGTCTTGGGGATTTATTCAGCGTTGAAGAGTTAACAGAACTGGGTATTGATTTAAGCACTCGAGCAGAAAATATTTCTGTTGAACAATATTGTAAAATGGCAAACTATCTCTCTAACCGTTCAGAATAGTCTGTTGAAGGAGGCACTATGCTTAATGAGCCGAATGTTAGCATCCAAGTTCAGAGTGTCTATATAGAAAGCCAATCTCAACCCGATATTGCGAGATATGTGTTTGCTTACACAATCTGCATTCGTAATTTAGGGCGGGAACCTATCCAATTAATGAGCCGTTATTGGCTCATTACTAACAGTGATGGCCATAAAACCGAAGTTCAAGGTGAAGGAGTAGTGGGTGAACAACCCCTTATTCAGCCAGGAAAAGAATATCGTTATACCAGTGGCGCAATCCTTGAAACACCAATGGGTACGATGGAAGGTTATTATGTGATGATAAGTACGCAAGGGGACAGTTTCCACGTTGATATCCCTGCTTTTCGTCTTGCCATCCCAACACTGATTAATTAATTATGTCGACATATTTAGTAGGTGATATTCACGGTTGCTATCGTGAACTCCGTGACTTGATGGAAAGTGTTCATTTTGATCCAACCAAAGACACATTATGGTTAACAGGCGATCTCGTTGCTCGCGGAGCTGAATCACTGCAAGTTTTACGCTATGTAAAAAGCCTTGGCTCAGCCGTACGTCTAGTGCTTGGTAACCATGATCTCCATCTGTTGGGAATTTACTGTAAGATCAGTCGCAATAAACCCAAAGATCACCTCGATGAGTTATTACATGCCCCTGATCTTGACGAACTGATCAATTGGTTACGTCGCCAACCTTTATTACAAATTGATGAAGAAAAAAAGATCTTGATGACCCATGCCGGTATGACTCCGCAATGGGATATCAAAACAGCACGCATGTGTGCAAGAGAAGTTGAAGCAGTGCTTTCCAGTGATGCATATCCACTATTTATCGACTCCATGTATGGTGATATGCCAAATAACTGGTCTGAAAGCCTAATGGGGCTAGCACGCTTGCGTTTTAGTACCAATGCCTTAACACGTCTGCGCTACTGTTTTCCGAACGGGCAATTAGATATGATTTGCAAGGAAAACCCCAAAAAGGCACCTGCCCCACTAAAACCGTGGTTCGATCTACCAAGCCAAATTCCTGATGATTACTCGGTATTTTTTGGTCACTGGGCATCGCTCGAAGGAAAATGTACCCCCGATAACGTCTATGCTTTAGATACTGGGTGCTGCTGGGGAGGAGACTTGACGCTATTCCATTGGGAAACCAAGCAGTATCACCGCCAAAAGTCATATCAAAAACGCCGCAAAGAATAACTTTTTATATGATCAACTGTAAGTTATAGCAAAATGGCGCAATTAAGCGCCATTTTGTGATCAAACCAAAAATTAAGCTCTTTTGGTTAGGATCTCAAAACAATAACCATGGGTATTGTTTTCATCAGCTTCATGGTATTCCGTAAAAATAGAATCCCATTCATCAGGCTCATAAGTTGGAAAATGGGTATCACCAATAACTTCGGCATCAACATGAGTCAAATAGAGTTTATTCGCTAATGGTAAAAATTGTTGATAAACTTTACCACCGCCAATCACCATCACTTCATCAACATTTTCAATTGCTTGTGCCGCGGCTAACGCTTCTTCAATTGACGTTACCCAAATCACATCAGAATCAGTGCCAGGAACACTGCTTAATACAATATTTACACGTTGTGGTAATGGGCGCCCAATAGATTCATAGGTCACACGCCCCATGATAACCGGTTTATTTAACGTATTTCGTTTGAACCACGCTAGATCCCCCGGCAAATTCCAAGGCATCGCTTTTTCCATGCCGATAACCTGATCGATCGCCATTGCTGCGATTAAGCTAATATTCATCTATTCACCTTAGAAATAAGATATAAAAATTGAGCACACTATACGGAAAGAGAATTGTTTCGTCGACTAAATTTAAGCTTCCTTAAACAGGTTTGAATCACTTATACTCAAATTGATAAACTTACGACTAAAAATAACATGAAAAAACAAAATGAACCCTCTGATATCAGCCTAAATACGAGTATTTAGTCGGTCATTTTTATTTACCAACATTGAACGGGAAAAGAGATCAAAAATGTACGAAACGAGTATTATGGTTGCGACCATCGCGGCACTCGGTATGCTTTCTCCAGGGCCTGACTTCTTTTTAATTGTCAAAAACTCAGCTCGCTATCAACGCGCTGCGGCATTAATGTCTGCATGTGGTGTGATAGTCGCTATCGCGTTGCATATGTCCTACTGCGTTGCGGGCCTAGCTGTTTTAATTACCACCACACCTTGGCTGTTTAATATCTTAAAATACGCAGGTGCGGCCTATTTAATTTGGATCGGTGTCAAAAGCTTACTTCCGCAATCCGGCCATAGCGTTGATCTTACGACCAGTAAACACGAAATTGTTTCATTCAAGAAAGCCTTTATGCAAGGTTTCCTCTGCAATGTATTAAACCCAAAAGCCACGCTATTCTTTTTAGCCGTCTTCACTCAAGTATTAGATGTTAATTCTACCGTCGGTGAAAAATTATGGTTTGCCTTTATTATTTGGGGCTTAGCTGTCATTTATTGGCCAATATTAGTCTTTTTGATCCAAAGTGCCCCTGTCAGAAAAGGCCTAGCAAAAGTACAAACCTATGTTGATAAGGTTCTCGGAGTGGTATTAATCGCCTTTGGTGTTCGAGTGGCGCTAAGCTAGCCTTATTAGCTCCCATCAAAAAAGCAGGCTAAATGCCTGCTTTTTAAATATTCAATATTGTTGTAATACGAATTATTGCATTGTGTCTTGCGGTGCAACAACCAACTGCCCCACTGAACCTAAATCCGCTTTTTCCAAGTTTTGACTATAGAATAAAAAAGGAAAGTGGTTATAGGATGGCTGCATCATTTCCACTAATAATTCAACGCGACCATCAACCCATACCGTATCTTTCCAGCCATAGTCTTCTGGTGGAGTTGGTTTACCATTACGGTTTAAAACCTTAAAACGCACACCTTCAATATGAAACGCTTGCGGTTCATTCGTCGTCACAACCCAACGCTCCCAATTACCTTGGAGACTTGAGAAATCGACCCTATTTGTATCAATGGTCGCATTGTTAATACCAAAACCATCATTAAGGTGAATATTGCGTTGTGTAATACTGGATGTGACTTGCGTTTTATCTTCAACTAATTGTGTCGGTAAGCCGTCTGTTACTAATGACATTAACCCTGTCGCTTTGATAGTTAGCACATTAGTTGAAATTAAATTATTCGATGGCTCGAATAACCCCTTTAAGCGGTCCATAAAGGTCGCCGACTCACCTGCCGTGATAGTTAACTCTTGCGTTTTAGCCATATCAATCAAGACTTCGCGTCGTTCACCCGGCGCTAACGGTAGTTCTTGAACACTCACAGGGACAGTTAGTAAACCTTGGTCAGATGCAATCAACGAAAATGGGCGGCCATCACTGATTTTCATTACATAATTACGGGAGTTCGACGCATTTAATAACCGTAAGCGCACCCATCCTCGAGAAACTTCAATGTATGGATTTTGCACGCCGTTAACCAGTAATGTATCGCCTAAAAAACCATTTTCATCCGCTTTGTATTCTGGAACGCCAAAATTATCTAAGCGCTTATCTTGAATAATGACCGGAAAATCATCAACACCATAGTGTTTCGGTAAACGCAGGTTTTTCGTCACATCATCTTCAATGATCCACATCCCTAATAAACCATTGTAGACTTGTTCGCCCATTTTCCCTTGAGTATTCGCATGATACCAGAGCGTAGCTGCATTTTGGCGTATCGGGATCACCGGAGACCAGTCCGCATTAGGTGAAATTAACCGTGCGGCTCCACCTATTTGTGTTCCTGGTATTTGCAAGCCACTGATAGTCATCGAAACGGCTTCAGGTAAGCGATTACTATAAATAAGCTTAATATCATCGCCATTTTTTACTTTGACAGTCGGGCCAGGAGAAGAACCATTAACTCCCCAAATATCGGCTGAATATTTTCCATCAAAAGACCAATGAATTTTTTGTAATGTTAAAAATAATGGCTGTCCAGACCGTGATTCTAATAACGGTGGTACAGGTAAAGCTGTTGCCCCTTCTGCATTTGCATAAATAGGCGCATAGGACAAACATAGAGCCATCCCTGCCGCTATTAGGGTTTGGCATCGATTGAATGACATAAATTCTCCGCTAAACAAAATTCCAGCGCATTTTATTATTTGATATTATAAATATTCAGCCAATGATATGGCTAATTTTAGGTTGGCGCTAGCAATATAACTACTTAGATACAACAATTTAAGACCGCAATAATTTGTGAGCCATGATATCGCGAAAAAAGTCTAAATTCTAAAAATATCTATCCAATACATTAAAATTTAATTAATAAGATTATAAATAGTAAGGGTAAGTAATTAGAAAAGGAAAGTCAGGCAGTCGATAACAATAAAGACAGTTTATGCTATGTTCAATCTAAAATAATAGGCAATATTCACATATTGCCTATTATTAAAATAAATTCAATCGGTTAGGCTATTTACCCTGTTTTGCCATCTCTTCAACCTCAAGATCGAGTTCTTTAATCTTTGCTTCCATTAAAGCATGGCAATGTTCCGATAATTCCCTCACTTGCTCACGGGTATAAAGTGATGTATCAATAGGGTCTAACATTTCAATAATTACGCTACCGTTATTCCAACGGTTTAGCTTAATTTTACCTTGTGTGCTCGAAACGCAAACAGGCACAATAGGTACCCCTGCTGCAATAGCCGCATGAAATGCCCCTGTTTTAAATGGCAATAAACCACGACCGCGACTACGCGTTCCTTCAGGGAACATCCATACGGATATTTTACGTTTTTTGATCTGGTCTGCGACTTGCGTGATCGTATTATGTGCCTTAGAACGATTCGCACGGTCAATCAAAATATTACCGGTGATCCAATACAGAAAACCAAAAAATGGAATGTAAACCAAGCTTTTTTTACCGACTGTAACTGTTCTCGGTAATACCCCATTTGACATAGTCACCATGTCGTAATTGTTTTGGTGATTCCCTATATAAATACTTGGGCCATAACTTTTGGCTTTCTCAGGTACACGATTAATAACCTTAATCCCAAACACGACGGATAACCGCCCAAACATATGGCCAAATGTCATTACGTGTTTTGGGTTGCGTGGGCTAAACAAGCAGTAAATACCGCCGCCTATGCACACAAAAATAGTGTAGATAATGACAATGATCGCTCTAATCAGCGCTAACATACTAACCCCAAATTGTAAGGGGCTTCGCAGCCCCATGATGAATATTGTCTGCTTATAAACCTTTTGAACTTCATACTCAACAAGATTTATAAGGTTTGTTTTTGTTAATTATTCAGTATCTACTGGCTCAATATCAATACGCTCAATATTGTGCATTCCACGCGGTAATGACGTCCCTTTACGGCCACGTTCTGAACGGTATTTTTGCAAATCTTCTGCTTTAAATTTCAGTTTCCGCTTACCAAAATGCAAGGTCATTGATGCCCCCACAGGCAAGATCATCAACCAAGTCAATAAATCATCACCCGTTGCCGCTTGCGCGCCAGCAATATTGATAATTTTATTACCTTTACCTTTTGAAAGTTGAGGTAAATCCGCTACAGGGAATATCAACATACGCCCTGCCTTGGTAATTGCCAATAGCAAATCTTCCTGCTCATTATGCAGTTCAATTGGTGCTAATACTTTGGCATTTTCAGGTAAGGAGATTAAGGCCTTACCTGTTTTATTTTTAGTGACTAAATCATTAAAGGTACAAATAAAACCGTAACCTGCATCAGAAGCCATTAAATATTTCTGTTCGTCAGGCGCCATTAATACATGCTCAATGGTCGCACCTGGAGGCAGAGTTAATTTACCCGTTAGAGGCTCACCTTGACTACGCGCTGAAGGTAATTCCAGTGGGTCCACAGAATAGCTGCGCCCTGTCGTATCAAGGAACACCGCCGCTTGGTTTGACTTGCCTCGTGCTGCTCCTTTAAAACCATCTCCTGCTTTATAATTTAGGTTAGTCGGTTCGATATCATGCCCTTTAGCACTACGCACCCATCCCATATCAGAAAGCACAACGGTAATCGGTTCTGACGGTAAAATTTCATGCTCGCTCATTGCTTTCGCTTCTTCCCGCTCATGCAACGGGGAGCGACGGTCATCACCGTAATCTTTGGCGTCAGATTGAATCTCTTTTTTAATCAATGTATTTAAACGTCTTTCAGACCCGAGAATCGCTTGTAAATCATCGCGTTCTTTAGCCAACTCATCTTGCTCGCCACGAATCTTCATTTCTTCAAGCTTGGCTAAATGGCGTAATTTTAGCTCTAAAATAGCTTCAGCTTGGGTATCACTGATATTAAAACGTGACATTAAAACCGCTTTCGGTTCATCTTCTGTACGAATAATTTCAATGACTTCATCAATATTCAGATAGGCAATTAATAAACCATCTAAAATATGTAAACGTCTTAATACTTTTTCTAACCGATGATTTAAGCGATTACGTACGGTTTGACGACGGTAAGCAATCCACTCATTTAAGATCTCAACAAGCCCTTTTACCGCTGGTCGGTTATCTAAACCAATCATATTTAGGTTAACACGGTAACTACGCTCTAAATCTGTTGTCGCAAATAAGTGTGTCATGACTTGTTCAAGATCAACACGATTACTGCGCGGAACAATCACTAAACGAGTTGGGTTTTCGTGGTTTGATTCATCACGTAAATCTTCAACCATCGGCAATTTTTTCGCACGCATTTGGCTGGCAATTTGTTCTAAGACTTTCGCCCCAGAAACTTGATGAGGTAGAGCCGTGATAACCGCATTACCATCTTCTTTTTCCCACACAGCACGCATGCGTACAGAACCGCGCCCATTTTGATAAATTTTACGGATATCATCACGGGAAGAAATAATTTCTGCTTCAGTTGGATAATCAGGCCCCGGTACAAATGCCATGATGTCATCAAGATTTAGTGTCGGTTTATCCAGTAAAGCAACCAACGCTTGAGCCACTTCTCGGGCGTTATGGGGTGGAATATCTGTCGCCATCCCAACCGCAATTCCCGTTGTACCGTTTAGCAGAATATTCGGTAAACGTGCCGGCAACATTTTTGGCTCGTTTAGCGTACCATCAAAGTTTGGTACCCAATCAACTGTGCCATGGCCAAGTTCGCTGAGTAAAATTTCAGCATATTTTGATAAACGTGATTCTGTATAACGCATTGCTGCGAATGATTTAGGGTCATCGGGTGCCCCCCAGTTCCCTTGGCCATCCACCAGCGGGTAGCGGTAAGAAAATGGCTGCGCCATCAACACCATCGCTTCATAACAAGCGCTATCACCATGTGGGTGATATTTACCGAGAACATCGCCCACCGTTCTGGCGGACTTTTTGTATTTCGCAGTGTTGCTTAAGCCAAGTTCTGACATCGCATACACAATACGGCGCTGAACAGGTTTAAGCCCATCGCCAATAAATGGTAATGCCCTATCCATGATGACGTACATCGAATAGTTCAGATAGGCATTTTCAGTGAAGGCATGCAGCGGTAAACGCTCTACACCATCATGAGTAATTTCACTCATTCAATTCGTTCCTTTCTCATCGCAATTCGAATATTAGACATCAATTTCAGCCATATCGCCTTTTTCTTGCAGCCAATTACGGCGATCTTCAGAGCGTTTTTTAGCAAGAAGCATATCCATGACAGCAAGTGTTTCTTGGTAGTTTTCATCATCGATAATTAGCTGTACAAGACGACGAGTATTTGGATCTAATGTCGTTTCACGTAATTGCAGTGGGTTCATTTCACCCAACCCTTTAAAACGTTGAACATTGGGTTTACCGCGCTTGCGGCTAAGACGTTCAAGCACAGCATTTTTTTCGCTTTCATCAAGGGCGTAAAACGTTTCTTTACCTAAATCGATACGATATAACGGTGGCATTGCCATATAGACATGCCCTGCTTTTACTAATGTTGGGAAATGACGGACAAATAATGCACATAGCAGTGTAGCAATGTGCAAGCCATCGGAGTCCGCATCCGCAAGGATACAAATTTTCCCATAGCGCAATTGGCTAAGGTCTTCGCTATCGGGGTCTATCCCAATAGCAACAGAGATGTCATGTACCTCTTGGGAAGCTAAAACTTCATCAGAAGACACTTCCCATGTATTGAGGATTTTACCGCGCAACGGCATGATAGCTTGATATTCGCGGTCACGAGCTTGTTTTGCAGACCCTCCCGCGGAGTCCCCTTCTACAAGGAACAATTCCGTCATACTCAGGTCTTGGGAGCTACAATCGGCTAATTTACCCGGTAATGCAGGGCCACTGGTGAGTTTTTTACGCACCACTTTTTTCGCTGCACGCATTCGACGTTGCGCGCTAGAAATTGCCATTTCTGCGAGTTGTTCAGCCACTTGCACGTTCTGGTTAAGCCATAAACTGAAAGCATCTTTTACCACACCCGAAACAAACGCAGCACATTGACGCGAAGACAGACGTTCTTTCGTTTGCCCTGCAAATTGTGGGTCTTGCATTTTAACGGAAAGCACATAAGTGCAGCGCTCCCAAATGTCATCAGCGGAGAGCTTAACACCACGAGGCAATATATTACGGAATTCACAAAACTCACGCATTGCATCAAGCAACCCTTGGCGTAAACCATTAACATGGGTCCCACCTAGCGCTGTTGGGATAAGGTTGACATAACTTTCTGTTAGTAATTCCCCGCCTTCAGGCAACCAGAGCAACGCCCATTGTGCGGCTTCAGTTTCCCCGGAAAATTCGCCTGTAAACGGTTTTGGCGGTAACGCTTCAAGGCCGTCAATTGACTCCATTAGGTAATCGGTCAACCCGTCACTGTAGCACCAGCTTTGCTCTGTATTGTTGAGCTTATCCTTAAACGTGATTTTCACGCCAGGGCATAAAACGGCTTTAGCTTTTAAGTTATGAGTTAAACGAGTTACTGAAAACTTTGGACTATCAAAATAGCTGCCATCTGGCCAAAAATGCACGCTAGTACCTGTGTTACGTTTGCCACAAGTCCCTATTACATGCAAATCTTCAACCTTGTCGCCGTTCTCAAAAGCAATTTGATACACTTGGCTATCACGACGAACAGTAACTTCAATACGTTTTGATAACGCATTGACGACAGAAATCCCGACACCATGCAAACCACCTGAGAATTGGTAGTTTTTATTGGAGAATTTTCCCCCTGCATGTAATTGCCCTAGAATCAGCTCAACAGCTGACACTTTCATTTCAGGGTGGATATCGACAGGCATACCGCGCCCATCGTCGATTACTTCAAGGGATTGATCGGCATGTAAAATAACTTCGATGTGGCTCGCGTGCCCCGCAAGCGCTTCATCGACGCTATTATCAATTACTTCTTGAGCCAGATGGTTCGGTCGACTGGTGTCGGTATACATCCCCGGACGACGGCGAACAGGCTCTAAACCACTGAGGACTTCAATGGCCTCTGCGTTATAACTAGATTGAGTCATGTTGTCATTCTGCGGTAATAGGTGATTAATTGAACTATTCAATCAGTGAGTTACTGTTGATAATAACAGTGTTCATACGTTTTGACACTATTTCTCTGCCAATTGAAGGAAATCAACAATTTGAGAAAAGTAAGCTTCAAAACCAATAAAGGCATGATTACCGTCAGGTTCCACAGTTTGTTTGCACTTTGAAAGATAGGCAACTGCCTCTCGATAATCAAGTACTTCATCGCCCATTTGCTGTAATAGCCAGATAAGATGAGGAGATGCGAGTCTTTCAATGTATAAGGATTTTAGCTCATGGATATGCTTTTCTTCCAACACATATTGTTCATGAGTATATGGGTTTGTATTGTCGCCTAAGTAATCTTGCAGTAAATCAAAAGGACGCACTGCAGGGTTTACAACGACAGCTGGGAGCTGATAACGCTCTGAAAACCAAATCGAAAAATAACCGCCTAGTGAAGACCCAACTAGCCCCATTTTTTCATGCTGATGCTGTTGGATAATATCATCCAACATCGCTTGAGCTTGCTGAGGGTAGTTCGGCAATTGCGGTACAAGCATATTAATATGTGGATAATTCTCGTCAATCCATTGCTTTAAGTTATTAGCTTTAGCGGATTGAGGTGAGCTATTAAAACCATGAATATAAAGTAGAGTAGACATAAGCGAATTAATAACCGTCAGAGTCAAGGTCAGGGCTAAACTCTCTTGTGTCTAAACGGTGAACGTGGGTTGTAATATGCCTTTGACTTTGCTCATTAATGCTTAATTCTAAATATCGCCAACCCGGCGCGACAGTATCAAGGGCAAAATTAGTACAGTGAGGTTTAAATTGTACGCAAGTAGAAGGCGTAGCTAATAACCGAATCCCGTGCCAGTTTTCATCCATTTCTTGGTGAATATGGCCACATAGCATCGCTTTAACATTTGGGTAGTTTTTTAAGTAGTCAGCTAAAATATGTGAATTTCTCAAACTGTGCTGATCAAGCCAAGTACAACCCGAAGCTAGAGGATGGTGATGCAGCATAATCAATGTGGTACGTTCAGGTTCAGCATCTAAGCTGGCTTTCATCCATTCCAATTGTTGTTCAGAAAGCTCACCATGAGGTACATCTTGAAGTTGGCTATCAAGCATCAGAATTTGCCATTCATCGCCAATTAAAATTTGTTTAGCACTTGAAATCCCAGCAACTCGCAGTGTTTCTACCATAGCAGGTGGGTAATCATGATTACCAGGAAGCCATACACAAGGGGCAGGAATACGCGCAATACCATCCGCAAAATGCTGATAAGCTTGTGGTGATTGGTCTTGAACCAGATCCCCTGTCGCAACAATTAAATCAATTGGAAGATTTTGCTCTGTGATAGCATCAAGTACCGCCTGATAGCTACGGTAAGTATTTACCCCTAAAAGCGTATTTTCTGTATTAGCAAAAAGATGCGTATCAGTAACCTGTAAAATTCTCACAATTTTAGAGTTCTTCGCAGTCACTTCAAGCTGGCTGTCCAAAAGTATTCCTTTCCTTAAATATTATTTAGTACCTAATCTATTCATTAAAACTATATAAAAGCTAAACACACTTATAACTATCTTAAAACTTTACTTTCTAACTTTCTGATAATCAGCACACACTTCACCAGATTAATCGTTATTTAAAACTGTTTCATCCACTTTTCATAAAGTTTTTGCTGGTTGAGCTGTAACCACTGAATAGCAATAACGGTTGCTGCATTATCAATTGTGCCATCTTCAACCCATTGATAAGCTTGTTCTCGGCTAACCACATGCACACAAATATCTTCATTTTCTGACGCTAGCCCATGCACCCCTTTCGCTTGGCTGCTATCGACTTCACCGATAAATACATGCATACGTTCAGTCGTACCACCCGGGCTAGAAAGATAACTTACTGCTTTTTCAGTACGACCAATAATAAGCCCAGCTTCCTCAACGGCTTCACGACGAATAACCTCTTCGGGCGATTCGTTTGGCTCAATCATTCCAGCAACCGCTTCAAGCAGCCAAGGTGTTTCGCTAGTTTCGATCGCAGGTAACCGAATTTGTTCAATTAAAACAACACTATTCGTTTTCGGGTCATAGGGTAAAACCACACCTGCGTGACCACGTTCAAAAACTTCACGGCGAATTTCTTTACTCCATCCGCCCGCGAAAAGACGATGTCGAAATTGATATTCAACCATTTGAAAAAAACCGTTAAATAATTTACGCTTGGATATAATTTCAACATCATTCTTGCCATATTTAATTGGCTGCTTTATTTGTTTTGTCATTGCATTCTCCAAACCCAATTATTCCATCTTAAGGAAATAATTGTGGATTAAAACAGTTTTTAAGGTTTTTTAACCTCAGATGAGGTAATGTTTAATAAATTGAGACAAAATGGCACAAAAGGCTACCGTTAATAGAAGTGATACTCTGTTACAATAAGCGCCATTATTCAAATCTAAGAGCAACGTAGTGTCTGTTTTTAATAACTGTCTCTAAAACGGATAATTTAATATCTATCGCCTAGTTAGGCATGGTACGTTTTAGGCAACAGACTCAACTTAATTTGCTGTTTAATCAAGGAATCAAAATGAAGAAACTGCTTCCCCTTTTAATTTCGATGAGTTTTGTGGGTCTCAGTACCAATAGCTACGCAGAAGATTTACTACAGGTTTACCAAAAATCCAAAGAAAGTAACCCTGAGTTAAGAAAATCATTAGCAGAACGTAATCAAGCTTTTGAAAAAATTAATGAATCTCGTAGCCCATTATTGCCACAATTAGGTTTAGGTGCAGGAGCTAGCTACGGAAGCGGTTACCGTGATGCAAGAAACACTGAAAGCACAGGTTTAAATGCTTCACTGAAACTAACCCAAGTTGTGTTTGATATGTCTAAATGGCGTCAATTAACTATCCAAGAAAAAACAGCGGGTATTTCTGATGTCACTTACCAAACAAGTCAGCAGCAATTAATTTTAGATACTGCAATTGCGTATTTTAACGTATTAAAAGCGATTGACGCGTTATCTTATATTGAAGCGAATAAAGAAGCTGTTTATCGCCAATTAGACCAAGTGACACAACGCTTTAACGTTGGTCTTGTTGCTATTACTGACGTGCAAAACGCCCGTGCAAACTATGATAGCGTTATAGCACAAGAAGTTGCAGGCCGTAACGAGTTAGAAAATGCGATTGAAAAATTGCGTCAAGTCAGCGGCGTGTACTATAACCAACTTGCCTCTTTAAATATCGACCGTTTTAAAACCAATGAACTGGGCGATATCAACGCTATCTTAAAAGAAGCGGAAGAGCGTAACCTCAGCCTGTTAAGCGCACGTTTAGCACAAGACGTTTCTCGTGAAAACATCCGTTTAGCGGAAACAGGTCACATGCCAACGGTTAGCCTTGATGCCTCAACATCAGTCACAAATAGTTACCAACACGGCAGTGGTTATAATACTCCATATGGCGGTAGTGCGAGCAATAGCTACAACGGCCAAAATAGCATTGGCTTAAATTTAAGCATTCCACTGTATAGTGGTGGTGCAGTAAGTTCTCAGGTTGAACAAGCACAATATGGTTTCCAAGGTGCTAGTGAGCAACTAGAAAGCGTTTATCGCAATGTGGTTCAGTTAGTTCGCTCATCATTTAATAACGTAGCATCGTCAATCAGTAGTATTAATGCTTACAAACAAGTTGTTGTTTCCGCACAAAGCTCATTAGATGCGATGGAAGCAGGCTACCAAGTAGGAACACGTACCATTGTTGACGTATTGACAGCAACAACAGCGCTATACCAAGCGAAGCAGAATCTGTCTAATGCGCGTTATGACTACATGATTAACCAACTGAATATCGAATTTGCTCGCGGCACATTGAACGAAGACGATATTGCACGCCTGAATGCGAATTTAGGTAAAGAGATTTCAACCTCTGCAAGTAGTATTATCCGTAATACCAATGCGCCAAAAATGAACTAAAATATTTAGCTCATGTGAAAATGACATAATGACCCGCTTACATAGCGGGTTATTTTTTGAGGGTAATCCTGCAAACTACTTAGAATTGCTAATTTGTACTAATTAAACCGTTTATAACGCCTTTTCATTAGCCACGGGCACAAATTCAGTGAATTCTCACTCTTATTACTACGCATTAGAGCAAAAAATAACCTACATCTAATATATTGATATAAAATAAAAATATTATTTTCTCTTCAAGAAACGCCATGCTAATTAGGGAAAAATAGCAGAAAGTTATCAAAATGATAAATTCAGCTCATTTCTCCTATATTTCTGCTTTAATTTTCAGCGTTTATCCCCTATCCTAGAGCTAACATCTAAAAACATCTTACTTAATTTAATTCAGGGTAATTACCATGACCATGAAGCGTACCAAAAATATTAACCAGAGCGCCTTCCGTAAGTCTTGGCGTTCATACCGTTTAGCACCTGTGGCTGTTGCGGTCAGTGCTGTATTTATGCTTTCCGCTTGTGAAGAAAGCGATGAAACCGTATCACTGTACACCAATGCGCAAGATTGTAGCCAAGCGAACCCATCGCAAGCAGAACAGTGCACCATCGCCTACAATAATGCTCTACAAGAAGCGGCTAAAACTGCACCTAAATATGAAACTCAAGCTGACTGCATTGCTGAGTTTGGTGAATCAATGTGTACTCAAGCTCCAGCTCAAGCAGGTCTTGCAGGCACTAGTTCAACCAATGGTGAACAAACGGCCCAAGCACAAAGCAGCGGTGGTAGCATGTGGATGCCATTAATGATGGGTTATATGATGGGCCGTATGATGGGCGGTAGCGCTGCATCACAACCATTATTCAGCTCAAAAAACCCAGCTAGCCCAGCCAACGGTAAGTTTGTGGATGCATCAGGTAAAAGCTATGGCCCTGCAGTTGCAGGTGGTCGTTCAATGAGCGTACCGAAAACAGCCATGGCACCTAAACCACCAACAACTTCAACCGTTACCCGTGGTGGTTTTGGTGACACCGTAAATAAACAAGCGATGGCACAACGTTCATCTTCTTCTGCAAAATCAACCTCTTCTTCCCGTTCGATGGGTGGTTGATAAGTAATGAAACGAGTTCCTATAGTAGAGCGCCCAAACTGGCGCGAAAAAGCCTCTGAATTTGGCTTTGAATTTCATACTATGTATGGTGAGCCTTACTGGTCAGAAGATGCGTATTACCAATTCACTATGGCACAGATTGAAGAAATCGAAGATGCAACCGAGCAGTTGCATCAAATGTGCCTAAAAGTGGTTGAACGTGTTGTTGAAAGCGATGAGCTAATGGCACGTTTTCAGATCCCTAAGCATTGCTGGGAATTTGTTCGCAGTTCATGGAAAAGCGAACAACCTTCTTTATATTCCAGGCTTGACCTCGCTTACGATGGTATTAACCCACCTAAGCTATTGGAAAACAATGCGGATACTCCAACCTCATTATATGAGTCTGCATTTTTCCAATGGATCTGGCTAGAAGATCAAATTGAAGCAGGAAAACTCCCTGAAAACGCCGATCAATTTAATAGCATTCAAGAGCAATTGATCGAGCGCTTTACGCAATTAAAAGATCAGTATGGTTTCCGTTTGTTGCATATGTCTTGTTGCCGTGATACAGAAGAAGATCGCGGTACCGTTCAATATTTACAAGACTGTGCAAATGAAGCCGGTATTGCCACTGAATTCTTATATATCGATGAAATTGGTCTAGGTGAAAAAGGTGAATTTTCGGATACACAAGATCAGGTGATTAGTAACCTGTTCAAGCTATATCCGTGGGAATTTATGCTAAGAGAAATTTTCTCGACTAAATTGCAAGATGCTGGTGTACGCTGGTTAGAACCTGCATGGAAGAGCATCATTTCTAATAAAGCTTTATTGCCAATGTTATGGGAAATGTTCCCAGATCACCCAAATTTACTGCCTGCTTATTTTGCAGATGGCAAAACCCAACCAGAACTCGAAAAATACGTTATTAAGCCCCTATTCTCTCGCGAAGGTGCTAATATCCGTATTATCGAAAACGGTAAAGAAATTGCAGCCGCGGATGGCCCATACGGCGAAGAAGGCATGATTATTCAACAGTTCCACCCACTTCCACAATTTGAAGGTAATTACACCTTAGTCGGAAGCTGGTTGGTGAATGATCAACCTGCGGGGATCTGTATTCGTGAAGATAAAGAATTGATCACTCAAGATTTATCACGTTTTTACCCACATACGATCATCGACTAATCATACTTAAAGCTAAAAATGAAGCCCAAACATAGCAATATGATTTGGGCTTTTTTATGAAACAAAGCTATCGCAGAAAAATTTATCCTACCTGAATAGACAACATACTTAACGATGCTGACACAATTCCTTCAATCGGTGTACTAATCTCTTCTTGACCATCCCAAGTGCCTAAAATAGGTAAAATAGGCAAGTAATGTTCTGGTGATGGGTTCGACAATTTGCCATCCTCCCGTTCCAATCCGCTAGCTAGTGGATGTGGCGTTTCATGGCTTTTCAGATTGTCATACACAAATTTCTCAAAAGATATTGCCCACGGGTATGGCTCAGCATGGGAATTTTGCCAATTCATCGCTCGTAAATTGTGTACAACATTGCCACTCCCCATAATCAATACACCTTCATCCCTTAGAACGGATAGTTTTTTTCCAAGGTCATAGTGCCAAATAGCAGGCTTGCTACCATCGATACTCAATTGGATTACGGGGATATCGGCTTCTGGATACATACGTACCAAAATTTCCCACGTGCCATGGTCTAATCCCCACTCTTGTTCATCAAGGTAAATTGGCTCAGGGGCTAATAATGAGGCAACTTGCTGAGCTAATTCAGGAGAACCAGGGGCAGGATATTCGATTTGGTACAAGGCTTCAGGGAACCCACCAAAATCATGAATCGTTTTCGGTTTTAACATCGAAGTAACTGCGGTTCCACGCGTATACCAGTGGGCTGAAATCACTAAAATTGCACTTGGCCGAGGTAAAGCTTTACCGAGTTTCTCCCACGTTTGAGTATAAGGATTATCCTCAATCGCGTTCATGGGGCTACCATGACCAATAAAAATGGCAGGGATCTTATTTTTTACCACTGAAGTATTTAGCGACATGATGATTTCAACTCCAACTCAATTAGTTTCTTCCTACAGCATACGCTTTCCTGTCAAAAACACAGTGGGCTAATTATGAGTATGATCATCAAAAAAATTGAAAAGGCCACGAGGTGTGCAACTCAGTGGCCTTAATAACATTCTATATGCTTAACGTACTATCAATAATTTAAATAAATTAGCTTATTTTAGCCTATTAATATTTAAACTTATCAAAATCTCTATCTAGAGCTCTTCCTCAAAATATTATGAGGATCAGCTCGCTTTCTTCTCGACCTGAAGACGGTACTGCACTAAATCTTCAATTGTCACAACCGTCAAACCATGCTGCTTACCAAATGCTGCCACTTCTGGGGTGCGAGCCATAGAGCCATCATCATTAGTCAACTCACACAACACACCAGCAGGTTTGAAACCCGCTAGAGTTGCAAGGTCGATAGATGCTTCAGTGTGTCCACGACGCGCTAATACCCCACCATCACGTCCACGCAATGGGAAAACATGGCCAGGGTGATTTAGGTCAGCAGGAACTGCATTATCAGCAATAGCAGCACGAATAGTGGTGATACGATCCGCCGCAGAAACCCCCGTAGTCACGCCTTTTGCCGCTTCGATGGTTACCGTAAAGCCAGTTTGGTTTTGGCTGGTGTTATTTTCCACCATCATTGGTAATTCGAGCTGCTTGCGACGTTCTTCAGTGATACAAAGACATACGATCCCACTGCTATAACGAATGGTAAATGCCATTTGTTCCGCAGTCATGGTTTCTGCAGCAAAAATTAAATCGCCTTCGTTCTCACGATCTTCATCATCAAGAACAAGAACACCCTTACCTTGGCGTAAAGCCTCGATAGCATTTTCAACACGCTCGATAGGATTACCGAATACAGAAAGTAGCGAATGATCCATGGTAAAAAACCTCTTAAATAGTTATTAACTAGTTACCAGAATCAAGGCAGTCTTAGGAATACGAGAAATGGTGAATATATAAATAGCCAACAACAGGCATTTACCTATTCAGGTATGCAGAACACTATTGTGCGTAACAGCACAAACATGCAGATACTGTTAATTCTCTCCCATCCGGACTATAACCGTCGGCCCCAGATTCACACTGGGTCTGCTGACCTTTACCACAAAATGGTAAAGCGCTCGCGGGCTTCATGCGTGATGCATGTTTACCGCCGGTGGGGACTTTCACCCCGCCCTGAGATATACGCAATTAATATAACGCCAATAATTCAAGTTCGCAACGATGATAATCAAAATTGGCGAATGACTCACACTTTTAGTCAAAAAACATGAATAAAAACTTAGAGTTATCACGGTTAATTTTACTACCTTAGACGAATAGCAAGCTGCTCTCGTCACAGATAATACAACGAGGCCTTTTTGCTAACTAATTCGAGCTAGCACAAGGCGAAAAGAGGTATTACACTACGCTTAATAATATCTTGATTAACTGAAGGACCCGCGAATGCTCGATCCGAAAAAAATTGAACAAGTTGCCCGCCAAATTCAAGGCGCTTTACCGCAAGGCGTACGTGATTTAGGTGAAGATTTTGATAAAAAACTGCGTTCACTGTTACAATCACAGCTCGGTAAATTAGACTTAGTCAGCCGTGAAGAATTTGATATTCAAACTCAAGTTTTATTACGTACCCGCGAAAAATTAGCGAAAATGGAACAACGCGTTAGCGCACTTGAAGCCCATTTAAATGTAGAAGAAAAGACAGCTGAGTAATTAAATTGAAAAAGTGACACCTCTTTAATTTTAGATAAATAAAAACCTCACGGCGTTTTTACATACCCACGTGAGGTTTTTAACTAACTAATTAATTAATTAATAATGATAAATTAACTCGTTTTCATAATATTTTTAATGATATTCGTTGTGGAAATACCATCTTCAAAGTTAAGGACTTTGACCTCGCCTCCCGCGGCCCACACTTCCGCACTGCCCGCTATCTCTTCAGGGCGGTAATCCCCCCCTTTAACTAAGATGTCTGGCAGCACTTCTGCGATTAAGCGTTGCGGAGTGTCTTCTTCAAAAGCCACAACCCAATCCACTGCCCCCAAAGCACCTAAAACGGTCATGCGTTGTTCTAATGGGTTGACTGGGCGTGTTTCACCTTTTAAGCGGCGTGTCGATGCATCGCTATTTACAGCTACAATCAGACGGTCTCCCAATTTACGTGCATTGGCTAAATACGACACATGCCCTGCATGAAGAATATCAAAACAACCATTCGTCATCACCACACGCTCACCGCGCTGTCTTGCATTCGCAACGGCTTGTTTCAATTCACTTTCGCTCATCACACCAAACCCGGTGTCAGCACGGCCACGAATGGCATTTTCCAATTCAATTGGCGAAACCGTGGAGGTTCCTAATTTACCCACGACCACGCCTGCTGCGGCATTAGCCAATGCGCAAGATTCATGTAATGGGCGACCAGATGCAATAGACGCTGCAAGTACGCCGATTACGGTGTCCCCGGCTCCTGTTACGTCAAACACTTCTTGCGCCTGAGTCGGTAAATGCAATGGTGCTTCATCGCGACGAATTAAGCTCATACCTTGTTCTGAGCGCGTAATTAACAGTGCTTTAAGCTCCAATGACTGAAGCAGCTTCATGCCTTTTTCTTCAACGTCTTGATTGTTTTTACAAGGCCCAACAATCGCTTCAAACTCAGACATGTTTGGCGTTAGTAATGTTGCCCCGCGGTAACGTTCGAAATTGTTGCCTTTCGGGTCAATCAAGACGGGAACATTGGCCTTGTTGGCAAGCGCTATCATCTTCTCGACATGAGTTAACGCCCCTTTCGCGTAATCAGATAACACCAGAGCACCAATATGAGGTAACGCCTGTTCAATGCGTTCCAACACAGGTGCGACATCAACATTGTCAAAACCTTCTTCAAAATCAAGACGGATAAGTTGCTGATTACGTGAAAGTACACGTAATTTAGTAATCGTTGGATGGGTTGGAATAGCGACAAAATCACAACGCACCTGCACCGCATTTAAGTTTTCAGTCAGTGCTTTTGCCGCGTCATCAATCCCAGTTAACCCGACAAGACGTGAATTTGCCCCTAACGAGGCAATGTTCATCGCGACGTTAGCCGCACCACCGGGACGCTCTTCTACCATCGTGACTTTAACGACCGGAACAGGGGCCTCTGGCGAAATACGGTTTGCAGGACCATGCCAATAACGGTCTAACATAACATCACCAACCACCAGCACACCGGCTTGTTTATAATCCGGAAGAGTTACTTTCATCCTGCACTCCAGTTTTAAAAAGGAAATCTGATAATAATTAGCAACAATACTAGCATATTGCGCTATTTAGCTAAATAAAATGCGTTTATTCCTTATTCCTCAAGCCATTTTTGCCAACTCGCTAAAACTTGTTCACGTTGTTGAGTAAATTGGGTCATTTCAACACGGCTTGGCAATGATTGTAATGCTAAGTGATGAAGTTCATTACGCATCGTAACATACGCTTGAGTTAAGGCATTTGCTTCATCTTCTGGCATAAAGCCATATTGCGCCATCAGCTCGAAAATACGCACATTATCGGACCAACGCGTTAACACATTATTTTCTGTGGCAAAACGCAAAACTAAGTATTGTGCGATAAATTCAATATCAGTGATCCCACCGGGATCGGCTTTTAAATCGAACTCATTGGCTTGATGGCTTCCTAAGTGCTGATGCATTTTCAAGCGCATATCACGCACTTGCTGCTGCAAGGTGTGAGGGTCTCTTGGCATACACAGAGTTTCGTGGCGAGTCTGTATAAATTGCCGTTGTAAATCCTCATCACCAAATACCATTCGGGCTCGTATGAGCGCTTGATGCTCCCATGTCCAAGCATCATTTTTTTGGTAATCATCAAATGATTGTATCGTACTGACTAACATTCCTGACTCACCGGAAGGCCTGAGCCGCGCATCAACTTCATACAACACGCCTGAAGGTGTTCGAGTACTAAACAAATGGATAATACGCTGAGCAACACGTAAGTAAAATTGGCGTGCATCAATGGAGCGTTCGCCATTGGTAACCACATCTAAAGGGCAATCGAAAAGAAAAACGAGATCTAAGTCAGAGCCATAACCCAATTCCCAGCCGCCTAGCTTTCCATAACCTAATACCGCAAACCCATATTGTTTTTTGTCACTTTGCGCTAGATGTGCTGGCTCACCATAACGTTTTACCATTTTTTGCCATGCTTGGTGTACCACCGCATCAATAATCGCCTCTGCAAGGTAAGTCAGATGATCACTAACTTTCATTACGGGTAAAACACCTGAAATATCTTCAGCAGCGATACGCAATAACTGGGCTTGTTTGAATTGACGTAATGCTTCCAGTTGTTGTTCTTCGTCATCTTCAGGAACGCGCATTAAATATTGGCGCAATTCATCACGGTAAGCGGTTAGTGGTAGAGGTTGGTATAACGATTGAGGGTCGAGCAACTCATCAAGTAACAATGGGTGACGGGCTAACTGCTCTGCTATCATTGGTGAAGCCGCACATAGGCGAATAACGTGCGTCAAAACCTCGTCAAATTCAAGCATTAACTCGAGGTAAGTTGTGCGGCTAACAATGCTCAATAACAGTGGTGTGATACGTTCAATGACTTGCCCTGCATCATCGCGCTCACCGACTTTTGCCAATAATTTAGGCATTAATTCATCAAGTACATCCCGTCCACGAGGGCCAATTGTGCGTTTATTGAGGTCATGACGGAACATCACTATGCCGTGGATAATACGTTGTGCAATCTCTTCATTTTTAGACGGCAAATAGGTGGCTAATTCTTCTTTTGACAATTCACTTTGCCATAATGTGATGTAGATTTCATCAAATGCATCAGTGTTCTCGGTGTCATCTTCCTGGCCTATTTGCTCAGTAAATATTTGATGCACTGCCGACATTTTCTGATTCAAAACCTGATAAAATGCAGGCCAATCAGCAAAACCCATTCCCCACGCTAAACGCGCTTGGTTTAAAGCCTCTTCAGGGAGCGTTTGTGTCTGTTGGTCATCAATACTTTGCAGTAAATTTTCGGCTCTACGCAAGAAAAGGTAGCTATTTTGCAGAATATTAACTTGATCTTCGGTTAATAATGCGAGCTCTCGGATACCTTGTAGCGTTGAAAATAAGGATTGTGACTGTAAAACAGGTTCCCGTCCCCCTCTAATTAACTGGAAAACCTGTGAAACAAATTCAACTTCACGAATACCTCCAGCCCCTAATTTGATGTTATTGACCAAACCACGGCGCCGAACCTCCCGCTCAATCATATTTTTCATATTGCGTAAGGATTGGATCACGCTAAAGTCAATATAGCGGCGATAAACGAAAGGACGCAAAAGTTTTCGTAAACACTCCTCATAATGGAGGCTATCAGCGCCCATAATACGAGCTTTAACCATCGCATAGCGTTCCCAATCACGCCCTTGTTCTTGGTAATAATCCTCAAGCGCGGAAAAGCTAAAAACCAGCGGCCCGCTATCACCAAATGGCCGCAAACGCATATCGACCCGATAGACAAAACCATACTCAGTCACTTGGTCGAGTACGCGAATTAATTTTTGCCCTAAACGGGTAAAAAATTGCGCGTTATCTAACTCTTTTCTGCCACCTTGAGTAACTCCATTTTCTGGGTATGCAAAAATCAGATCAATATCTGAAGAAAAATTGAGCTCTCTGCCCCCTAATTTCCCCATTCCTAAAATCAATAGCGGCTGAGGCTTGCCTTCTGCATTACAAGGCGTTCCCCATGACTGACGATATTCTTGATACAACCAGTCTCGCGCCGCAACAACCAAGGTTTCTGCCAATACACTGAGCTGATAAATCGTTTCTTTTTGCGTGCTTATTTCCAGTACTTGCATCCAGGCGCAGCGCACTAACATATGATGACGAAATGAGCGTAACACTTGCATCAAGTGATCTTCGTTGCTAACAGATAACAAGTCTTGAGCTAACCATGACGCATAACTTTTCCATTCATCGGCTTTGGGTGGTTGAGCGCGAATTTCAAGTAAAAACCGTGAATGTGCCAATACCTGCTTTAACACAAAATCACTAAAGGTAAGTACTTGAATTTCTTGTTCATTTAACGGTAATAATTCATTCGCTTGTTCTGCTAATTGTCTTAAAACGCGTTCACCTTGGCTTTGCAATAATTCAGGAAAAGCATGCATGTTATCAGTACCTTAATGGGCTTCTTGATAGGTTAAAGCACTTAACCATTGGATAAAGGCTAATTTACATTTTAACCACTGGCTGCTATAGCAAAAATCCTCAGCACTAACCGCTTCATTGGCAATATCCGAACGTAATTGCTCTAGCGGAGTGTCATGAATAAAGTGAGGCGCTGAATTTTGGTAATGGACTAAAAATGCCTGAACAAAGCGTAAAAATTCACTAAAGCCTTGGCGTGCATTGCTGCCATTGGCTAACCAATAAGCTTCATGCTGCTGGCAAAGTAATTGCATATGAGTTAATGACTTTTCGAGAGGTTGCTCTTCATAGTCAAACAACGAATCTGGGCGGGTTAATGGTTCTTTTAGCGGCGATAACAATGAATATCCGCGCGCAGCTTTGCTAAGTGATGACAAATGCAGACCATCGATATCTGCAAATTTCTTTGCTAAATTAAGTACATCAGCAATAAAGCCTTTTTTAAGCTCTAATTCAAACTCTTGAATAGGCAAATCCTTTGCGCCTGAGGAAATTTCGCCTTGGTCAAAAACTACTTCTATTTCGCTATCTTCAAAAGTCACTAACCATTTTTCACGGGTAAAATTGGTGCTAAAGAGGATATTTAATTCAGACTGAAGCTGAGAAATATCAGTTCCTTCGGGCCAAATTTCAGCGGGTAATGCCGCTAAATCAAGTTCTGGCGAATCAATGTCAACATTATATTCAGGCCGTTGGTGTAAACCACCAATCGCCTGCCCAGCAGTTTTCATGGTCATTTCATAACGCCCATCACAACCTCGGATGCGTAAGCCCATATCCCACTGACGTAACTGCTTGTTTGCCGTATCAAAGTAGATATTAGTTAACTTTGTCGGCTCACTGTATTGGTGAGACAATGTCGATAAACACTGTCGTACAGCCTCTATTGCGGAACTCTTAGCAGCAAGTTTGAGTTCAACCTCTACGTGGCTCATACATATCCTTATTTAATTATTTCACTTCACTCATATTACCCCAATCGAGCTAAGCTGAGAAAAGAAACTGTATGGTAATCAAAAATTCTACCTGTCATATTTCTTTCAGTGAGTTATATTGAAAATAGAGTAAAAATAAGGGTAATTTAGACAGTTAGGATAGTTCTCATTCTCCTTTAGAGTGTAGAGACATCTGCGTTTAGGGTTTGCACCCATACACTTTACTCATTAATATTCAAATAATATAAAACTCACTCACCACCAAAAGACTGTAAATACCATGCGAAAAATTCCATTATTATTAATTTCAATCATGGGGCTAGGCCTTTCCTTAAATTCACACGCAGCAGAAAAACGTTATGTGTCAGATGATTTATCCACATACGTTCATAGTGGACCTGGCACAAAATATCGTATTGTAGGTACGCTCAATGCAGGGGAAGCGGTTGAATTGCTCTCCACAGATAACAAGTTCGCGCAAGTCCGTGATGAAAAAGGCAGAACAGTCTGGTTACCTGTTGACCAACTCAGCAATACGCCAAGTATGAAAACCCGAATTCCAGAACTTGAAGCTGAGAACCAAAAATTACGCCAACAGCTCGACAATATTGACAGCACGTGGAATACACGAACGGCTGATATGCAGCAAAAAGTCGCTGATAATGACAATATCGTCAGCCAACTGAAGGCTGAAAATGAAAAATTAAAAAACGAGTTGATCAAGTCAGGTAAGAAACTCGAAATTGCAGAAGTTAACTTAGACGATCGCCGTCGCGAATTGATCTTACAATGGTTTATGTATGGTGGTGGTGTTGCTGGTGTTGGCTTAATTTTAGGCCTAATTTTACCGCACATTATTCCACGTCGTAAAAAACGTAATGACGGCTGGATGTAATTGAGGCCATTCGAATGAAAGTATATCTCGTGGGTGGAGCAGTACGTGACCAACTGCTTGGGCTGCCTATTTCAGACAGAGACTACGTGGTGGTTGGCGCAACCCCCGAGGCAATGCTATCGCAAGGTTTTCAACAAGTCGGAAAAGATTTTCCTGTTTTCTTGCACCCAAAAACCCATGAAGAATACGCTTTAGCCCGAACAGAACGTAAAATTGGTGCAGGCTATACCGGTTTTAGCTGCTATAGCGCACCGGATGTCACTATCGAAGATGACTTACTGCGTCGTGATTTGACGATTAATGCGATAGCTCAAGATGAGTCAGGTGAAATTATTGATCCATTCCACGGTGTCATTGATCTCGATAAGCGTATTTTACGCCATGTTTCCGATGCATTTTCTGAAGACCCTTTACGGGTTTTACGGGTTGCTCGTTTTGCCGCTCGCTACTTTGAGCATGGTTTTACTATCGCACCAGAAACACTCGCCTTGATGCAAACGATGGCCGCTACAGGGGAATTATCTCATCTCACCGCCGAGCGAGTTTGGACCGAAACAGAAAAAGCGCTGAAATCAAATTCCCCACAGGTGTATTTTGATGTCTTACGCCAATGCGGTGCTTTAGCTGTACTTTTTCCTGAAATTGATGCGCTATTTGGCGTTCCTGCCCCTGAAAAATGGCACCCTGAAATTGATACAGGTATCCACACTCTAATGGTAATGAAAGTGATTTCCCGCTTATCTAAGGATGTGGATATTCGCTTTGCCGCATTGTGCCATGATTTAGGCAAGGCTCTAACACCACCCGATATTTGGCCAAGCCATCCAAACCATGGTGAAGCAGGTATTCCATTAATAGAAACACTCTGTGTAAGATTAAAAGTACCAACCACGGCTCGTGACTTAGCTCGTCTAGCGGCACGATATCATGATAAAATCCATGTTATCAATAAATTACATGCTAATGATCTAATTGCGATTTTTGATGGACTTGATAGTTGGCGTAAACCAGAACGTATTGAACAACTAAGTTTAATCAGTGAAGCGGATGCCAGAGGTCGGTTAGGTCTTGAACAACAGCCGTACCCACAAGGGGTATATTTCAGGCAAGCTTTTGCTATTGCGCAAGCTGTTGAAGTCAAACCTATTGTTGAGCAAGGGTTTAAAGGCCCTGAAATTCGTCAAGAACTCACTCGACAACGTATAGAAGCGGTCGGCAATTGGCAACAGCGACAAAAAATCATAGTTGTCGTTGCCTAATAGATACAAAACTGGCGGTTAAACACCGCCAGACAACATTTAAGCGGTTTTCGTGCCTCTTTCGATAACAACCCCAACTTGTTTAGCGCGTGCTACTGCCCCCGGTTTAGCCACTTTAATGCGAACCCATGGGCTATCAAACTGTGTTAGCAATAATTGTGCAACTTCTTCGGCAACACGTTCAACTAAACCAAATTTATTATTCCCAACATGAGCAAGGATAGCTTGGCTAACTTTGGCATAATCTAAGCAATGTTCAACATTATCGCTCATAGACGCGCGTTTGTTATCCCATCCCATTTCGATATCGAGCACCAATTTCTGTTCAATATCTTGTTCCCAGTCATATACACCAATCGTGGTGATGACTGATAATTGCTCAATAAATACGATATCCATCACGTCATTTTCTCATTTATGTACTGAATTGATACCACTTCAGCAAAAATATGCGTATTATCCAAGACTGAAGTGAATTTATGGCCTTAACCGTTTTTGGAGCTAGCTATGAGTGCAACCGCGCTTGGCATGATAATCTTCGCCTATCTTTGCGGCTCAGTTTCGAGTGCGATACTGATCTGCCGTTTGGCGAGACTACCCGACCCCCGTCAACACGGCTCTGGTAACCCTGGTGCAACTAACGTATTACGTGTAGGCGGTAAAGCAGCCGCTGCCGGAGTACTCATTTGTGACGTATTAAAAGGGATGATCCCAGTTTGGCTTGCTTATTATTTAAATGTGCAACCATTCTATCTTGGCTTTGTTGCAATTGCAGCTTGTCTTGGGCACATATATCCCATTTTCTTTCGTTTCAAAGGCGGAAAAGGGGTAGCAACCGCATTTGGTTCAATTGCCGCTATTGGTTGGGATCTTTCTGGTTTAGTCGCAGGAACATGGTTACTGACGGTGTTACTTAGTGGTTATTCGTCACTAGGAGCGATTGTCAGCGCCTTACTTGCTCCCTTTTATGTTTGGTGGTTTAAACCTGAATTCACCTTTCCGGTCGCTATGCTATCTTGTTTAGTGTTAGTTCGCCATCACGGTAATATACAACGCCTTTGGCGTGGTCAAGAAAGTCGTATTTGGCAAAAGCTGAAAAATAAAAAACGAAAAACCAATAAAGAAATAGCCCAAGAAGCTAAAGAACAAGAACTCGATGACTAATGGTGACATTTGATTTTCTCTAAGAAGAGCTGATTTCAGCTCTTTTTTTATGTTACTTGCCTTGTTTAAAATTTCCCAAAAATCCTCATTGATAACAACAGCGTGATATCCCTCCTTAAAACTGTACTAGTAGTAATTTGTGCTACGTTACATTTTTGCCATAACTAGCGCACACTTTTAAAAAAAAGTTAAATTATTGCAAATTTATTACTAAGGAATATTTAAAAGCTGTCGACTATATAAAAGGAAAATTAAACTATAATAATGGTATTTATAATGAGCAGAACCCCTTATATCACTCAAAATGAATATGTGTTAGATGAAAACATCACATTAATGACAACCAGCGATCTACAAGGAAACATTGTTCACGCTAATGATTTCTTTGTGCAGGTTAGTGGTTATGAATTAGATGAATTATTAACACGTCCACACAATATTATCCGCCATCCAGATATGCCCAAAGAAGCTTTTGCCGACATGTGGGCAACACTTAAAAAAGGAGAACCCTGGACTGGCATTGTGAAAAATCGTCGGAAAAATGGTGACCACTACTGGGTTCGAGCTAATATTGTCCCAGTGGAACGCAAAGGCGTTATTACAGGCTATATGTCCATTCGTACTCGAGCAACACGCCAAGAAATTGCAACGGTAGAACCACTCTATGCAGCAATGAATGAAAATAAAAGCCAACAAAAAATTTTCAAGGGGATTGTGCTTTCTAAAAAATTACCATTTCACTTCTCAACATATTCAACACGTTCACGTATCCGACTCATCATGAGTCTGTTATTTATCCTTTGGCTCATTACGGCTAGCTTTATTTTGCAGCCAAGCGTGCCTCTACTGCTGATGAGTGCCTGTACATTTATCATACTATTGGTCGGTGATGTGATACTTGAAAAAATGCTAGCAACTCCACTGGAAAACATGACCAAACAGGCACTTGGTATTGCACGAGGAAATCGACATAGCGTTAACCATATGCAGCGCACAGATGAAATTGGCTTAATATTACGTTCTATCGGGCAACTTGGGCTAATCTGCCGTTGGTTAATCAAAGATGTCTCCGAACAAGTTGATAACGTTCGCAAAGGCAGTGAATCTTTAGTCTCCGATTGTCATGAATTAGACACTCACTCTCAACAAACCGTCGGCTATATGCAACAAACCGTTGCAACAATGAACCAAATGGCCGTTTCCGTAAAAATGAATGCTGATAACACGATTCAAGTTGACCAACTTTCGAATACAACGAGCAAAACAGCAGTGAATGGGGGCGCCATGATGGAAGCTGTTGTGGATACCATGGATGAAATTGTCAGTAGCACCAGCAAAATTAACTCCATCACTGACGTGATTAAAGACATCGCATTTCAAACCAATATACTCGCGTTAAATGCCGCGGTAGAAGCCGCACGTGCAGGTGAACAAGGCAAAGGCTTTGCCGTTGTCGCAAATGAGGTTCGTAGCCTAGCAAGCCGTAGTGCAAGTGCAGTAAATGATATTCGTGAATTAATTAATGATTGTGAAAAGAAAGTCAATTCAGGGAAAAATCAAGTCCATACGGCAGGGGATACCATGAAGGAGATTGTTGACCAAATACAAAACGTCACGCAATTGATCACCCATATTAGCCAAGCAACCTCTGAACAAGCGGCAGGGATAGCCGATATTACCCAAGCAGTCAGTGAGCTCGAAACCATCACACAACAAAGCACATTACTGGTAGAACAAAGCACAGAGACATCGAAAATGGTAAAAGAACGGTCAAGCCGGCTGGAAGATGCGGTCGTTATTTTACATTAGTACTTAACTGAATAACAAAAGGGCTGTCATCCCAGCCCTTTTACAAAAATAGAGATACACCAACAACACTATTTTTCTAGCGGGGGCAATTCTGCCAAAGGCCAACGTGGGCGAACCGTCACCCCAAGCCCTGTAGTGGTTCCACCTTTAAGGCGAATAAGCCCCGCCAGCGCGATCATTGCGCCGTTATCCGTACAAAATTCAGGGCGAGCATAAAAAACTTCACCGCCACGCTGCTTGAGAACATCTTCCATTTTAGCTCTAAGTGCGCGATTAGCACTAACACCCCCCGCCATCACCAAACGTTTAAAACCTGTTTGTTCTAAAGCGCGTTTGCATTTAATTGCCAGAGTATCGACCACGGCATCCTCAAAGGCTCTCGCAATATCCGCACGAGTTTGGTCGTCATCCGCATTTTCACGGATGGTATTGGCTGCAAAGGTTTTTAGCCCAGAGAAGCTGAAATCCAGCCCTGGTCTGTCGGTCATTGGGCGAGGAAACACAAAACGACCCGCAGTACCCTGCTCCGCCATGCGAGATAACACTGGGCCACCTGGGTAGTCTAAACCTAATAGTTTTGCTGTTTTATCAAACGCTTCGCCTGCTGCGTCATCGATGGATTCGCCTAGCAGCTCATACTCACCAATTCCGGTCACACTGATAAGCTGAGTATGCCCACCAGAAACCAGTAACGCGACAAAAGGAAATTCAGGGCTTTTCTCTTCTAACATCGGTGCCAATAAATGGCCTTCCATATGGTGAACGGCCACGGCGGGAACGTTCCAGGCAAAAGCTAATGAACGCCCTACTGTTGCACCAACCATTAAAGCCCCAACCAAACCTGGCCCCGCAGTATAGGCTACAGCGTCGATGTCTTGACTTGTTAAATTGGCTTCTTTCAACGCTGCTTGAATTAACGGCACTGTTTTACGAATATGATCGCGTGAAGCCAATTCAGGCACGACACCACCGTAGTCTGCATGAACTTTAATTTGGCTGTATAATTGATTGGCTAATAAGCCATGCTCATCATCATAGATTGCGATACCAGTTTCATCGCAAGAGGTTTCGATACCTAAAACACGCATTGCACTACCCTTGTTTATTGCATAACCGCAAGTCTATCACTATTTTCGTTCAATCGCGTAATTAATGTTGTCAAAAGGCTGACTTTCCTGACTGTATAGTCTATAATCAGTCCCCTGTAATAAAAATTTCGTGTGGCTAATTCTCATTATTATCTGGTTTTGTTTGCTTTTTCATCAAATGAACTGCAAATCAGGTAATCTTGTGTGATTCAATTTTATACGGCACTTTACAAACCCGTACTCATTGAAGTAAAATTCCGCACCATTTTAAATGAAGGCTGGTGAATCAGTACCAGCAACAAACCGATTTCTATTGAGGTGAGAGGCACATGCCGGTAATTAAAGTACGTGAAAACGAGCCATTCGACGTTGCACTGCGTCGTTTCAAACGTTCCTGTGAGAAAGCAGGTGTTTTAGCTGAAGTTCGTCGTCGTGAATTCTATGAAAAACCAACGACTGAACGTAAACGCGCTAAAGCATCAGCTGTAAAGCGTCACGCTAAGAAACTGGCTCGCGAAAACGCACGCCGTACTCGTCTGTATTAATTGTTTGCGGTGAAAGCCGCATTCATTGTAGACGATAGCTAATACAAAACTTTAGTTTCTCTTGTAGTCACTCCAGTTTTTGTAGTAGTACATAGCTAAGCAGTTAAAGGCCGTGCTTTCCTAAAGGAAGCGCGGCTTATTATCGTTCATCAACAGGCGAAAAAGAGGCTTATGGCTGGACGAATTCCGCGTTCATTTATCAATGACTTGTTAGCAAGAACCGACATCATTGATTTAGTCGATGCAAAAGTCCCGTTAAAAAAACAGGGTAAAAACCATCACGCTTGTTGTCCGTTCCATAATGAAAAAACACCTTCTTTTACCGTAAATGGTGAAAGACAATTTTATTACTGTTTTGGTTGTGGTGCTCATGGCAACGCTATCGATTTTTTAATGAACTATGACAAACTCGATTTTGTTGAAGCCATTGAAGAATTATCTGCACTACATGGCCTTGATGTTCCTTACGAAAAAGGAACGGGTTCAAGCCAAATAGAACTTCATCAACGACAAAATTTATATCAGTTGATGGAAAAAATTAATCAATTTTACTGTGCTGCCTTAAGTCATTCTTCAGCTAATAAAGCGAAAGATTATTTAAGCCAACGTGGTTTAAGTGCCGAAATTATTGAGCATTTTTCAATTGGTTTCGCCCCTGCGGGCTGGGACAATTTGCTCAAAAAATTCGCTGTAAACCCAGAAAGTCGTAAACAGCTTGATGATGCAGGCATGTTAGTGACAAATGATAATGGCCGAGTCTATGACCGCTTTAGAGAGCGTGTCATGTTCCCAATTCGGGATAGGCGCGGTCGTGTGATTGCCTTCGGTGGGCGCGTATTAGGAGATGCTCTCCCTAAATACTTAAACTCCCCCGAAACAAATATTTTCCATAAAGGCCGTCAGTTATTTGGCCTCTATGAAGCAACACAAAACAGTAATGAATTATCAAAATTACTGGTAGTTGAAGGCTATATGGACGTTGTTGCACTTGCTCAGTACGATATCCGCTATGCGGTTGCTTCACTTGGCACATCAACAACCTCAGAACATATTCAGTTACTTTATCGTTCAACAGATACGGTTATTTGCTGTTATGATGGAGACCGCGCTGGCCGAGAAGCGGCATGGCGAGCACTTGAAACAGCACTGCCTTATCTGACTGACGGCCGTCAATTGCGTTTTATGTTTTTACCCGACGGTGAAGACCCAGATTCATTAGTACGAAAAGAAGGCAAAGACGCTTTTGAGCAACGTATGAAAGATGCTCAAACCCTTTCTGCTTTTTTATTTGATTCACTTGTGCCACAGGTAGATTTAAAAACACAAGAAGGGAAAGCAAAATTTAGTAAACTGGCTATCCCTTTGATTAAACAAATACCTGGTGAAACACTGCGCCTTTATATGGCACAAGAGCTAGGAAATTTTATTGGTATACCGGATATTTCTCAAGTTCTTGCTATGATTGATAGAGAGAGCACAGAACAAGTTAACTATCAGGCGCCCAAATTAAAACCAACCACAATGCGAATACTTATCGCGCTGTTGGTACAGAATCCGAACTTTTCGGAACTTGTTCCCTCGTTAGAGGGAATTGCCCATATTCAAATGCCGGGGCTTTCTCTATTTCAGGAATTGGTCGATGTCTGCCGTTCCACCCCCGGAATGTCAACTGGGCAGTTGCTAGAGCGTTATCGTGATAATAAATTTGCGAAACAGCTTGAAAAACTCGCAACGTGGAACGATATAGAAATAGAGGAGATAGCGGAAAATACTTTTATAGATGCCTTAAACCATCTATTTAACAGCGCACTCGACGAACGTTTTGACTACTTAATAGCAAAAGAACGAACTGAAGGGCTGACCCCAGAAGAGCGCGAAGAAGTCCGCTTAATCACTCTTTCTAGAGTGAAAACATAGTATCAACCCAAAACAGAATTAGTATTTTAAACGGCTTAAGTGCCGATAAACACAAGGCAGATGCCTGTAAAATGCTACGAAAAATAAAGGGCGTAGCAAATAATAAATGTTCCCTTTGTATGTTCTTGTTGGCCGAATGTTTCGCCGACCGACACCAATCTAAATACTCAGAAGTGTGGATACCGTCTTATGGAGCAAAACCCGCAGTCGCAGCTTAAGCTACTCGTAACCAAGGGTAAAGAGCAAGGTTACTTAACCTATGCTGAGGTCAACGACCATCTGCCGGAAGATATCGTCGATTCAGATCAAATCGAAGATATCATTCAGATGATTAATGACATGGGCATCCAGGTCATGGAAGAAGCACCTGATGCCGATGATTTAATTTTGGCTGAAAATACTTCCGATACTGATGAAGATGCAGCTGAAGCCGCTGCACAAGTGCTGTCCAGTGTTGAAAGTGAAATCGGCCGTACAACCGACCCTGTCCGCATGTATATGCGCGAAATGGGAACCGTCGAGCTTCTCACTCGAGAAGGCGAAATCGACATTGCAAAACGTATCGAGGATGGGATAAATCAGGTTCAGTGCTCTGTAGCTGAATACCCTGAGGCTATCACCTATCTTCTTGAGCAGTATGACCGTGTTGAAGCAGGAGAAAGCCGTTTATCTGATTTAATCACCGGCTTTGTTGACCCTAACGCGGAAGAAGATCTCGCACCAACAGCGACTCACGTTGGCTCTGAATTACCACAAGAAGAGCTTGATAAAGACGATGACGAAGACGAAGAAGATGAAGACGGCGATGACAGCGATAGCGATGACGATAACAGCATCGATCCTGAATTAGCGCGTCAAAAATTCTCTGATCTTCGTGAGCAATATGAAAAAACGCGTCAACATATTAAACAATATGGTCGTAGTGACGCGAAAACGGCTGCCGCTATCGAGCAGCTTTCCGAAGTATTTAAAGAGTTCCGTTTAGTTCCTAAGCAATTTGACTATTTGGTCAATAACATGCGTGAAATGATGGACCGAGTTCGCTTACAAGAGCGTACCATCATGAAACTGTGTGTTGAACAATGTAAAATGCCGAAGAAAAACTTCATTACTTTATTTAGTGGTAATGAGACCAGTGAAACTTGGTTAACTGCTGCAAAAGCAATGAACAAGCCTTGGTCAGAAAAATTACTTGAAGTTGAAGAAGAAATTCTGCGTTGCCTACAAAGACTGCGCCAAATTGAAGAAGAAACGGGTCTGACAATCGAACAAGTTAAAGATATCAACCGTCGTATGTCTATCGGTGAAGCGAAAGCACGCCGTGCGAAAAAAGAGATGGTTGAAGCAAACTTACGTCTGGTAATTTCTATTGCTAAGAAATATACCAACCGTGGCTTGCAGTTCCTTGACCTGATTCAAGAAGGTAACATCGGTCTGATGAAAGCCGTTGATAAGTTTGAATATCGCCGTGGCTATAAGTTCTCAACTTATGCGACTTGGTGGATCCGTCAGGCTATCACGCGTTCAATCGCTGACCAAGCACGTACTATTCGTATCCCGGTTCACATGATTGAAACTATCAACAAGCTGAACCGTATCTCTCGTCAAATGCTGCAAGAAATGGGCCGTGAGCCATCGCCAGAAGAACTGGCAGAACGCATGCTAATGCCGGAAGATAAAATTCGTAAAGTACTGAAGATTGCTAAAGAACCGATTTCAATGGAAACCCCTATTGGTGATGATGAAGATTCACATTTAGGTGATTTTATTGAAGATACCACTTTAGAACTGCCTTTAGACTCTGCAACATCAGAAAGCTTACGCTCTGCAACTCACGAAGTGTTAGCAGGCTTAACCGCTCGTGAAGCAAAAGTACTGCGTATGCGTTTTGGTATCGACATGAATACTGACCACACCCTTGAGGAAGTTGGTAAACAGTTTGATGTTACCCGTGAACGTATCCGTCAGATTGAAGCGAAAGCGTTACGTAAATTACGTCACCCAAGCCGCTCAGAAGTGCTACGCAGCTTCCTTGACGAATAATTGATTCATTTATATCTAAAAACACCTGCTCCGGCAGGTGTTTTTTTATGCTTACTACCCAATATTCGCTAATTCTCTGATTTATTCCTTGCCATCAGACATAACGTTATCAATATCGCTATCGCGCCACCTAACATCGCCAGATTAAAACCGGAAACAAAAGCAGAACGCGTTGCCTGCTCAATAAATGTTGATGGCATCACCGAGGAAGTTTGAATCAAACGTTCGATTTCCTGTGCCGACAACATCATGGCCAGCTTGTTATCCTGTAATAGCTGCTCTACAGCGCGATGTGTCATCAATGTCCCTAAAAAAGCAATGCCAAGGGTCATACCTGTTTGCCTTAATGCGTTCATGACCGCAGAAGCAATACCAGAATAGGCCTTATCAACACTCGCCATAACCAGTGCCCCAATTGCTGGGGTAGACATCCCCATTCCAGCCCCCAAAATAAATAAGGTTATCGCAATAGGAATATAAGGTGTTTCAGTATTCACACGAGTTAATAATAATGAAGCCAATGCAATTAAAATAAAACCCAAAATCATGAGGTTTCGCACGCTTAAACGGCGAGACAGTTTACCAAAAGAAAATGAAAAAATAGCCATGGCAATAAACTCAGGAGCCATGCGGATCCCGGCTTCAAATGCCCCCCACCCTTGGCCTTTTTGCAAAAATAGTGCGATGAAGAATACATTACTGTAAGTTGCAAAACCCAAAGCAAAAGACGCCATATTATATTGAAAGAAAAAAGGATTTTTTTTGAATAAAAAAAGCGGTAATAATGGCCGAGTTACGTGAAGTTCAACCCAAATAAACCCTAAGCATGCAAAAATCGCAATGATTAACCCACTCAATGTGAGGTAACTGCCCCAACCGTGTTCTCCAGCTTCGATTAAAGCAAAAGTTAACCCACCTAACGCAATGATACTTAAAACTTGTCCCATTGGATCTAATGCGGCTTTATCTGGATCTGCACTTTCTTGTATACCTAACCAGCCTAACAGTAATGTCAGTAGTCCAATCGGGATATTAATTAAAAATATCGTTGTCCAATCGAAGCTATCGACTAAAAAGCCCCCTAAAATAGGACCAATAATTAACGAAAGTGCACTCACTGCTGACCAAATACCAATAATTCTGATGCGCTCGATATCATTCGAGAAAGCTTGCGTAATAATAGAAAGTGCCCCTGGAATTAAAGCAGCAGCAGCGACTCCTTGGATAACCCGCCCCGCTATCAACATGTGTGGCGACGCAGAAAATGCACAAATTGCAGATCCTAGAGTAAAGATAACAATCCCTGTTAACCAAATTTTTTTACGCCCATAACGGTCGCTTATCGGGCCAACAGATAGGATCAACGCTGACAGACATAACGCATAGGCGTCAATAATCCATTGTAGCATTGACATATGAGCCTTGAGGTCACGCCCAATAGCAGGTAGTGCAACATTTACAATACTGATATCTAACGTTGCCATAAAGGTACCCAAGCAAACTGCTAGGATCAAAAAAAGCCGTCTCATTTTTTATACCTCATCATCGATCATAGCAATATGATAATATTCGACCGACCGACGGTCAATAAAAATGAGAATAGATATCATTTATCACTTATATTTTTTTACTCTTTGAAAAAACGGCCTTTAGCCGTTTTATTCTTATTTTAATCCGTTTGAGTTGAAAGTACCGGAGTTTCATGTAGATAAACCCAATAACATTTCTCCGCTTCCACTCTAATGCAAACAACGGAAGTTCGTAATGTTTCTATATCACTAATTTGCTGTTTCTCTTGATATTGAATCCAGCAATAGCCATTATCCTCTCTTAATGGAACCAGATTAGTACATCTTGTCGTAAATGATGCTCGAGTCCCAATATTTTGGCTAAATAACGTGGTGACGTCATTTAAACCAATGCAATAGCCTTGTATTGTGACCATTTTGAAGTTGTCATCAAAACTGCTTAATAAAAGAGATAAGCTTTTATCGCTATTTCGTCCCTTAAATACATCTTCAATTAAAACATGTAAATCCACTACGCTTTGCAGCGCTCTTTTCATTGTTTCACTCATTTATTTTTCCTTGATCACTGAAATTAATGAAAGTAACCCGAGTATTGATGCGATAAAAAACGTATATTGATAACGTATTAAATCATTCGAGAAAGTCGTTAAGCTAAATATAGAAATAAATACGACTGCACCAACACTAAATGCGACTTGTCGATTAATATTCCACAATACGCTACCTTGAAGTAAATCTTTGTCTTTAAAATCCATTAACGAGCTAATTTGTGCAGTATTGGCGCTCAATCCCCCCCCCATCCCCATCAATAAATAAGCGATTATTAATAAACTGAGCTGGTTTGAAGATGAAACCCAATAAAGCAGAAAAATACCAAAGCTATGCAGTGTAATACCAATAATAAATAATCGCTTTTTTCCTATCTGCAAATAAAGGCGTCCACCGGTTAGCATTGATATTACTGCCCCCAATGCATATAGCACCATAAATAGCCCGGTTTGTGCCGCACTGAACCCCATATTTTCTTGTAGATTAAAAATATTGAGTAAATTAACTCCCGTAAAAATACCGGGAACAGCATAGTAAACAATAAAAGCGTTGCGTAGGTTGGAATTCTTTAATAACTGAAAATTTAAAATAGGTTCTCGGCATTTTTTAGCGTATTTAAGGTAAACAATAAATACGAGGGCTGAAGTAAAAAAACTCACCAAAGCCAATAATAAATTGTGATAATCATTATAAAAAGAGAATGATAATAATAGGCTTAACAAACTTAAACTCACCATTATTAATCCCAAAATATCTGGTTTTTCTCTTATTTTTACTCCTTCATTTTTTATCCAACTCCAGGCTAGAACTGCTGTTAGTAATGAGAAAGGCAAATTAGAATAAAACACCCAATGCCAAGACAGAGAATCAATAATTAGGCCGCCAATTGCAGGCGAAAATGCGGGAGCAATTAACGCTACAGTCATAATCAATGTTGATATACGCTGGCGATCATTATTGGGAAATAATGCGAAAACTAACGCCTGACCTACCGGAATTAATAACCCTCCTGCTGCACCTTGGATAAAGCGCCAAAAAATTAAGCTATAAATTGAACCACTGCTTCCACTAAACCAAGCAGCAACAGAAAAAAGTAACATGGAATAACACAGTAATTTTTGATTGCCTAACCTACCTGCTAGCCATAAGCTGATTGGCATCACTAAAACTAGACCTAAAATATAGGCATTGGCAACCCATGCAACTTGAGATTGGCTTACTGAAAAGGACGATGCAATATCAGGTAATGCTATCGCTGACATAAAAATGTTAATACAATCAATAAAGAAACCAAGTAAAAATACTGTGGCAATTTTGTATCGATAAGTCATGGACTTCCTCCGGTGGCAAAGAATAAGTTTTAGTCCTTTCTTTGTCGATACAAGGGAGGTAACATGATTGTTTAATAAATAAGAACAATCATTGTTATTATGCAAAAAAATCTCAAAAAGATTATCAGTTTTCTACAAGTTGTTGATTCGGGCTCATTCACTAAAGCCGCAGATATTTTAGGGCTAAGCCGTTCTATGGTGAGTGTCGATATCAAACAATTAGAAGCTCAGCTTAATGTAAGCTTGCTAACACGAAATACGCGAAATATTGCATTAACAGAGGTGGGAAAACATTTTTATGACGACTTTAAACGTATTCAAAGTCAAATAGATGAAGCTTTCGAAAAAAGCCAAAATTTAGGAACTAATATTGTAGGTTTGCTGCGCTTTTCATCAACAAGTGAATTTGGCCAACGTTTTATTTTGCCACTACTACCTGAATTTTGCCGCCTTTATCCTAAGCTAAGGTTACAGTATTCATTTAACTCATCCTTAGATGACCTTATCACAGAGAAACTCGATTTATCTATTCGGTTAGGTAATTTAAAAAATTCATCCCATAAAATGAAAAAACTGGGTGAATATGAAATTTACTTAGTTGCCACCCCTGAATTTCTAAAAAAACACCCAATCAAACAACTCACTGATTTAGCAAATGTTCCATGGATTAACCATGCGCTATTAAACTGGCAAGATCCTCAATATTTTTTACAGAATTCAAAAAATGAAAAATATTACTTACCTTTAATTAAAAACCAATATGAGTCTAATTCTGCCGCCGTTATTCACCATATGGTGTTAGCCTCATTAGGTATTGCAATATGCCCAGCTTGGATGGTTGATGATGACTTGCGGTATGAACGCTTAGTTCATGTATTACCTGAATACCGTTTGCCGAAACAAAATATTCAATTACTTTACCCAAATACTTTTGTTTTACCGGCTAAGACACGTGCATTTATCGATTTCTTAACCGATAAATTAGCGGCAAAGAAATAAAGATAGGTCGGTTCAATGTTTCTAAAATAGAGATTTCTAATCTACCACAGTATAATAGCTATTTTCCTAATCGGAAATGGCTATTATGCCCTCCATGGCATAATAGTTTGCTTTATTTCTTAGATGCTAAATAATCTTGTAGAGTGCCTTCCGGCTTTTTCTTACAAAACTCAACAATCTGAGGGACTTCGGCAACACTTTGCTCTGTTAGCGCAACATAATCTCCACCTTTAAATTGCGTTTCTTGATTTGTTACCCATAACGCAATAGGTGCCCAGCTCTGAGGGTCTAAATTAATAAATTGTTGGCAAGTCATATTTTCAGGTGTAACCGTATTTTTGTCTGCCGCCATTGAGTTAAATGAAATTGTAGATACAGCAAGTAATACGCTAGATATAATAACCTTTCTCATTTTGAACTCCTTTGAAAATTAAAAACACAGAATCATGTGCCGGAATATTATTAGCATATTATTTATGGAACTTACATATTCTAATTTTGATGATTAAATTTATACCGAGTCAAAAATTCGAATAATAAATAATAAAAACAAATAACTATGAACAATTACTTAATTAGACCATCAATATACGATATATTTTTTTATAAAAAAGCCACTTATACAAAGTGGCTATGATTATTTAATTAGACTGTTTTTACTTCCATCTCAGCAGGATCTTTAATTGGTTCATTAACAAAGAAGAAATAAACCAATGATGCTAGGAATGCGACAGTTGCACAAACCACAAGGGCTAAGGTAAATGAATGTGTTTGGTCAATAATAATACCGGTAATAATCGGAGCAAACGACCCTCCAATAAAACCACCGAAATTTTGAATGCCACTCACAGAAGTGATTAAGCGAGAAGGCACTGAAACTAAAATCAATCCCCAAGCAGAAGTCCCCGCAAAGTGAATAGAAAATAGTGCCATACTAATACACGCAACGGCTGAAAAGGTACTGTCAGTATAAGCGGCAGGCAATGTAAACATCGCAGCGAATAACAAGCCTAAGCAAATCATCCACTTACGGCTTTTCATTTTGTCAGCACCACGTTTCACCACATAGTCTGCAACAACACCATTTACCAGCATTCCCAGCGCACCAAATAAAAAGGGTATTGCTGCAACCCAGCCGGTTTTTTCTAGACTTAAACCTCTGGAGTTTTCAAGATAAGCAGGCAACCATGTGAGGTATAACCAAACCATATAACCCACACCATTAAACCCAATGATCATTCCCCATAAAGAACGTTGTTTAAATAATGACGCCCATTCCTTGAAAGAAACTTTATTCGTTGAAGATGGTGGAGCACCGTCATTTAAATAGTTTAATTCATCATCTGTTAATTCTAATTGTTCACGATTACGATAGAAAATAAACCAAAGTATAGACAGAATAATCCCACTAATACCGATAATAATAAACATTGTACGCCAGCCAAAAGCTAACATTAATGCAATGAGCAAAGGTGGCGCTAATGCTTGAGCTAGAGTAGAGGACATATTTACAATCCCCATTGGCAGACCACGCTCACGGATATTATACCAATCATTAACGACTTTAACGCCTGTCGGTAAATGCGGTGCTTCACCAATACCTAAAATAACCCGTGCAATAATTAAATGGGTAAATGAAGATAATAGCCCTGTAACCGTTTGTGCTAACGACCATAAGAACAAACCGAAGCCATAGATCTTTTTAACCCCAAAGCGTTCCATTACCATACCTATAGGTAGTTGGCATAACGCATAGCCAAATGAAAATACCGATAACAGTAATCCCATTTGAGTTGCACTAAATCCTAATTCTTTACTGATTGTAGAGTTAGCAATAGAGAGTGATGCTCTATCTAAAAAATTAATGATACCTGCTATCAACAAAAATGTAAGCGCAATAAGCTGCCAGCGCTTTAGCCTTTTACTCGCATGTAGTGACATAATTAAGTACCTTTAAGACGTAACAGGACCCTGCGGAATAATATTTACTCCGCAGATTTATTTTATTAATAATCTTTATTTTTTATCTATTATTTACGACTTTAACTTTAATATTAATTCTATTTCCACTGGCGTATCAAAAGGTAATGTATTCGTACCGATTGCTGAACGTGCATGCTTACCTTTATCACCGAGTATTTCAATTAAAAAATCTGAAGCTCCATTCATGACTTGTGGTTGGTTTTTAAAATCATTAGTACTTTGTACAAAACCTAATAATTTTATACATTCATCAATTCTATCTAAATCTCCTAAATATGCTTTCAACGAGGAAAATATATTAACAATGCACTGTTTTGCTGCTTCTTGACCTTGCTCGACTGTTAATTCTTTACCTAATGTACCACTATAAATTAAAACGCCATCTTTTTGGCAATCATGGCCTGATGTATATAATAAATCCCCATACTGCTTAATGGATACATATGAAAATTTTGGTGCCCCTGGTGTGGCAAGTTTAATCCCTTTATCTTCTAATTTTTTTTCAATATTCATTCAATTTTCCTATTTATTGAGCAAGATATTAGCCATGTCATAATAAATTTCCGCAGCAAGGTATAATTCTTTTATTTCAACAAATTCATCTTTAACATGAGCTTGAGCTAATCCCCCTGGCCCCATAATAAGTGTAGGGATCTCACTGGTAACCGAGAAAAAAGGCGCCTCACATGTCGCTTCAAATATTTCTGGTTGCGCTGTTTTTTCTGTAAAACGGCTCACTGTATCTAATGCAACTTTAGTTAATTCGTGATCTGCTGGGATATCTGAAGCGGGAATAAATAAGTAATTATCTAAGTGATAATCTATCTCTTCACCTTTATTATATTGCGCAATAGCTTGATGCAATCTCGCCTCTATTTCTTGCTTTTCTTCCCCTGGAACGAGTCTTCTATCTATTTCAATATCACAATGCTGCGGAACGATATTCGGAGCTGTACCACCATTTATGGTGGTAATAATCATTGAAGCATTTCCTAATAGTGGGTGACTAATTTCCTCAACAGAAGTGCGATGTTGCTCTATCGCAGGTAGTATTTTGGCCATCTTAGAAATGGCACTATCAGGATAACGAGTTTTTGCTGCATGACCCGCGGTGCCTTTAGTACTTAAGTTATAACGGCTAACGCCTTTATGTGCGATACAAACACCAAGAGACGTTGGTTCACCAATAATGGCATAATCTGCAGAAATTCCATCTTTAATGTAATGCAGCATGCCAAGATTAATTCTCTCCTCATCCACATTAAATACTAATGTTAAATTACCTGAAAATGCATCTTGATTACGCTTTAATAATGTTGCCGCATACATCATTGCAGCAACACCAGACTTCATATCTGCGGCTCCTCGCCCAAAAACTTTGCCATCTTTAATCACTGGGTCGAATGGCTCGGTGCTCCAACCACAACCACAAGGCACAACATCTATATGACCGTTGAATAATAAATGTTTACCTTTTCCTGAACCTTTTAAATGTGCAATAACATTTGGACGTCCAGGAGCAACCTCTTGCATTTCAACATCAATATTTTCTTGTTTAAAGTAGTGATATATAAATTCAGCAACTTGTTGTTCTTCCCCTGGTGGGTTTTCAGATTTATGCCGAATTAAGGCACAAAGAAGCTCTAGCAACTCATGTTGTTGCTGTTCATTTAATTTATACATTTTATTCTCCGATATTTAATATCGTGCGTCTGGTATAATAATATGGTCTATTTCATTATTATTTAATGCATATATTTTGTTTGTTAAGTTAGGAATAACACAACTGTGATTCGGTATAATATTTAATACATCACCAATATTTAATTTAATTTGTTTTGGGTCATAGCGAAGATAGCCATGCTCTTCATTTAATTTAACTAGTTTTATATTTGGGTCTTCCACTATATAACCAAACCCTGGTTCTGCGGATTGATCAGAAGTTAATGTTTTTGTCCCTGCATCTACTGTTGCATACCCCTCAATAGGAATACTCACAACCGTTGTTCTTATTGTTAAAGCGCAATCTTCAGGCGTATAAATACCACCATAGATAGCATTCATATCGCCAAAAATAAAGTTCCCAGCCCGTGACTCTGTAATCCCTTTTAATTCATCAGCATAGAATGAAGATAATGTTGAGCCGCCAGATGTCCGAGGCGCTTCGATACCCAATTTCTCTAACCGTTTTTGGCAAGATAATAAAAGCTCTGCATCTGCTTTTGCCGCTTTACGTATTTCAGGCTCTGTACGGTATTGGTATATTGTTCCTGCATAAGTAAATACACCAATAATTTTCAAATTAGGTAATTTTTGTATTGCCAGTGCAAATGGCTCTAAGTCATCTAATTGAATTCCTTCTCGGTGAGCACCATAATCAACAGCAATATAGACCTCAATAATTTGGTTTTCTTGCTTTGCTGCTGCTGATAATTGTTCAGCACCTTGTAGGCTATCAATAATTGTTCTTAATCTGATTTTTTTAGCTAACTCAATAAATTGCTTGCACTTTTGTTCACCGATCATTGGGTAAGCAAGTAGAATATGATCAATTCCGCCTTCCGCCATAACTGTCGCTTCTTGCAATGTGGCACACGTAATTCCTTTTGCACCACAGGCAATCTCAAATTTTGCTAATTCTACTGATTTATGCGTTTTTATATGTGGCCAGTGTTCAATATCTTGCTGTGTTAGCTTGCCTATCATGCCTCTGACATTTTTTTCAAGTTGCTGTAAATCTAAAGCAACATAAGGCGTTATTGGCATAAAAACCTCTCTTATTCTTCATTATTGTCTTCCCCTTTTAATTCCGCTAAATAGGTATAAAGGGTATATTTGGAAATATTTAAAAATTCACAGATTTTCTCACCTGCTTTTTTGATTAAGAACGCACCTCTATCATCAAAGAATTTAATTGCATCCATTTTTTCTTTTTTTCCCATATTGATGACGGGGACTTTAATAACCTGCATACATTCTTGAATAAGGTGATCTAATATTTCATTAACGTCCGTGACAAAAACTTCCTTAACCGTATCCTGCTCAATGCTATTGCGCTGTGTAATGCCTTGAATAGCTTTTTCTGCAGCAATAAATTCTGAAATATCTTGATTAATACAAAGTGCCCCAGAAACTTTGCCAGTTTCATCACGTAAATAGATTGAAGTTGAACGCAACATTTTCCCATCTTTGGTTTGGGTAAAATAATTGTATTTGTCGCCATCAACATCAGTGCCGCGCAATACCTCAAGCCCTAAATTACTACTTGGGTCTCCCACCTTTCGCTTCGTTACATGACCATTAATAATTGCAACAATACTGCTTTCTAGCCCTTTACTATGGTCATGTAATACCACTTCACAAGTGTCGCCAAATTGGCCCGCAATCCCTTTCATAACTGCCAATAACATTTCAAAGTTGTCTTGGATAATTTTCATTTTCTACCAAACTTATTTTAAGCCTAACTAAATATTAGTTAGATCATAATGGAGACTCAATCAAGATTTGAGCAATTTGTGATCTATATCTTGATTCTAGCTAACAAATTTTTAGTTGCCATGACTAACATAGCAATAATCCCAGTTTATAAAAAAACTGGGAGATAAGATAGAACAAGGGATTTCAGAGAGTTTGTTAATGAATGGAAAGCTATATAGAGATAAACTAGCCGCCTAACTTTTTGTTAGTTTCTATTCCCGACAAAAAGTTAGCGATCCTATTTTTATAGATTCACCCAGAACACCCCCGTTTCTCGGATCTCTGTAAACTGCTTTTGAAAGTCAATTAAGTTTTGTTCTGGATTTAATGCGCTAAATCGCTCTGGATGCATAAATTTAGCCATAGCTTCAATGGCAAATATGTTCATCGGATTGTTGTAAAAATTATGGTAAATCGCCATAACGCGCTTTTCTTTAACTGCCGTTAATGATGAAATCCCTTGCCTATCCATTAATACCGATAACTGCTTCTGCACGTTAGCTTTATCTGCATTATATCCTAAGCTTACTGCGAGCGAGCGACGATTAAAATTGTGCCAATCAGCGCCAGTCAGTAAATAGAATTCTGGGTTTAATGTAATAATATTCTCAATGGAGCTTTCAGCCCCTTTTGCAGGAAAGCTATCTGCAACAAGATTATTTCCACCTGCCAAGGATGCTAAAACACCATAACCTGAACGCCCATAAAGCTGACAGCAACTATCCGCAAATAGCCCGGCATTTGCTTCAATCAAAACAGTTGGAAATGGCTGAGATAGTTGGCTTTCAATGGCCTCTAATTTCTCTTGATACAGCGTTGCAAACTGCCCCGCTCTTTCTTGTGTTCCTAATAATTCTCCTAATAATAAAATGCTTTTCGGCGTATTTTTCGCAATATCCATTCGAAAATCAATAAAAATGACTTGGATACCTGCAGCTTCGAGTTGCGGTAAAATTTGACTATCACGCATCGCACCATAATTAGCCTTATGCATAACTACCACATCAGGCATTAACTCGATCAACTTTTCCACTTGGAGACCGGCTTCACGTGTTTTCTTTAACGTGGGTATTTTGCCTAATTCAGGCAACACACTGAAATAAGCTTGTTTTAAATCTGGTGCGTATTGCGTAAGCGAATCACTCCAACCCGCAATGCGTGATATCCCTTCTTTACCAGCAGCAATATCCACTGGCAAAATATCACGGCTATCCACCAAAAATAATTTTTCGACGGGAAGATTAACAGTAACTTCACGACCTTGTAAGTCAGTGATCACCGTTGATGTTTTTGCCTGCGACCAAAAACTGAGCAAGCAAAATAACCCTATAAGAAATGATTTCATGGAATATCTCATTACTTTTTATTGCTAATAATCTGCTAGAAATAAGCCACTAATACATAGTGACTTATTTTCAATTAATTAAAATGTCACACTGTAATTAAGGGCAAAGGTTCGACCACGGCCTTTATAATCGTACAGGTTTGCAGCTCCGTATTTCGGGCTATATAAACTTTGTGCCCGCTGCCCCCAAATTGTGGAGTAATTTTTATCTAGTAGGTTTTCCACTGCAAAGCTAACTTTACCCACTGGCAGCATATAACTTCCTAATAAATCAACGGTATTATAACCATCAAGTTTCTTACCTGCCGAATCCGTTAAATTGAATGTTTGTTGGCTTTGTAAGCGTAGTGCCCAATCATTCGGTTCCCAACCAATATAAGCATTCACTTTTGACGGGCTCGCGAAGTCAACGCTCCATTTTTCCCAGCTACCATCCACTTTAGTTTCTGATTTTTGTAGATTGAAATTACTTCCTACGCTCCAATCTGAATCAGCAAAGAAGTAATCCACCGCGCCTTCAACCCCATAAATACGGCGTTTATCGGTTTTCATATAGATGGTCATATCATCTTTATTAATGCCATAACTTCTATCAGACAACGAATAATAGGTGGCAACTTGTGTGCGCAGGTTTTCCCCTGTGTAACGCCATCCTAACTCAAACGAGTTAACCTTAATTCCTTTTACCTTGGTATCATTAATGTTAACACTTTTATTGAGATGGTAGTGACCATTGGCATCTGGGGTCTTCGCATAGTCACCTGTTCCGTAATACTTAGCAATATCAGGAATTTCAAAGCCTTGAGAGAAATTAAACCATGTTTGTTGCTCTTCAGTTAGGTTAACCAGCAGCCCTGCATTAAACAGTAAGTTGTTGTAATCCGTTTTCCCACCCGGTACTGCATCCGCTGATTTACCTTTACCATTAGCAATCGCTTCTTGCTGCGCATAACCAATAAAATCATCCACTTTATTTTCAGTATATTGGTAACGCACACCACCGCTTAACGTGAACATCGGCGTAATGTCATAACTGCTTTGTAAAAATGTCGCCATATTGGTGGTGGTATAACTTGGATAGCGGCCGATTTGGAAAGCTTTAGTTAAATCCATTCCTCCTGATTCTTTCGCTTTATCTAAATCAAAAAACATTTGATTCGCACGAAATTGCTCATGCTCTGCATCCACACCATAAGTTAACGTTAATTCATCGATAGGTTGGCTATTGAATGTCAGCTTGGTTCCATAAAAATTGGTTTTTTGATCCGATGAGCTGATACTTGTAACATCCTTGCCAGTCAAGGTTGGGAAGGGATAAAACTTTTGTGATTCATCACGATAATAAACTTGAGCAACAAAATCTTGCCCAAACACATCTGCATTTGAATACTGTAAATTGAGCAAATTGCGCTCAGTTCCTGGCAAACGATCAGAGCTTAATTTACTGCTGTTATAAGCTTCACCTTGTCCTTTAACCGCGGAAAAGTCTTTTCCTAAATAGAGGCCGTGTTTACCATCAGACTCACTTTTATAATGCTGATAAACGGCTTGAAGCTGTTGTTTTTCATCGATTTTGATAGTACCTGATGCCATCACGTCAAGACGATCAGAAAATTGCAGCCCTGTTTGGGTATTATCAATATTAATCGCATTACCTTTGCCATCATACCAACCGCCATAGCGTTGATAAGCAACAGAAATTCGTCCGTGAGCGTTCTCATTACCACCACTTACTGCTGCGGCAACATTTTCATCGTGATCTTTACCATTGTTAAAGCCTGTTTTTCCACCTAATTGCAGAGAAACCTGTTTTTCTTCTTGGCCTTTTTTCGTCACGATATTAATCAAGCCACCACTACTGCCACCGCCGTACATCGCCGTTGCACCTGAAATAACCTCGATATGATTGATATTAAAAGGATCGATGGAATCTAATTGGCGACTATCACTACGAGAAGAGTTAAGGCGTACCCCGTCCACCATCACAATCATTGAACGGCCACGCATATTCATGCCATAGTTTGTCCGCCCTTGGCCACTGACACTCATTCCTGGAATAAGCTGCGCTAAAATATCTTTTAACTCTTTTCCACCTTCAGCTTGCTGTTCAATTTCAGCATTATCAATCACCCATGTGGTTTGCGCCATTTCTGAAACGGTTTTATAACCACGTGTAGCGGATACGGTTATGGATTCTTCTTTTTTATCAGCGGCAAATACGGAGGGGGAAATAAAAGGGAAAAAGCAAGGAGAGATAATAAAAAAATGCTTTATTTTCATTAAATTAAACCTTTACATTATTAGAATTGCTGTTATTGAATCTAAAAAATAAATCACAATGCATGATTAAATTACTATTTATTATTTTATCAAATAATTATTATCAACAGTAACTAAGAATCAAGATAAATATAAGAATTATTATTATTAGCAATATAAAATATAAGGTTATTCAACATAAAAATACAAATCACGCATCCCTGCGTAAGATCTTCCTATAGGTTACTTCACGCTAACGACTGCAATATAATTCAATTTTCCACGATTTTGCCGAAAATGACGGAACATACGCAAAAATTGAGGACGGTTTTCTTTCTTCAATGCATTGCGGATAATCTTTAGCGCACCGAATACACCTTCATCGTAAATTAACCCTTTTGGCGATAATAGCGTCATTGGGCCAGTATGGGATACCACTTGCTGAAAGCCCACTTGTTGGAATAATTCCACCCACTGTGTTTCCGGTAATGGTTGCGCTTTGACATTAATCGCTTGTTGCATTTGAGAAACGACATTTTGGACAGCTTGGGCATCCTTAAATGCAATATCATGGGTTAATAAACATCCGCCTGGCTTTAGTACTCGATAGTACTCCTGCAATAGCTTTGCTTTCGCTTTATCAGCGTACATGGTTAGCATGGCTTCATTAATGACCACATCAAAACTGTTATCCTCAAACGGTAATTTCGATGCATCTGCCATTTGAATTGTCACTAATTCTGTTAACCCTTTATTCGCAACGTTTTTTTGTGCTTGTGCAAGCGCCTGTTTGTCCATATCAATACCTGTAATATGGCAATGAAATTGAGAGGCAATTTCAATAGCTGTGGTTCCCATATTACACGCAACTTCAAGAACTTGGCTGTTCTTATGTAATCCTGATTGGCTAAGTAACCACTCGGTTGCTTCTTTCCCTCCTGGGCGTAGGCGTTTTTTCCCCAAACGAGCTAGAAATTTGTGCCCTGCTTCATGGGCAGTAAATGATTGGTCCATTCACACCTCCAAGTTAGTGTGTACAAGCTATTTCAGGCTCACGTAACATAACTAACAGCATTTTTGCTGGTTCAAGCGCATCTACCGCATGAGGGATATTAGCCGGCATTCTGACAATTTCCCCTGGTTTAGCCATCACTGACTTACCTTCGATCGTGAGTTGTAAATTCCCTTCTACAACCATCACAATGGCATCAAAAGGGGCACTGTGCTCAGATAGCGCTTGGCCTTTATCAAAAGCAAATAAGGTGATATTCCCCCCACCATTTTTCGCTAATACACGGCTTGCAATACCTTGTTCGGTATAATTAATTAACTGATTGATAATCAGCGCTTCTGCGGGTGTTATTGTGTTATTGCTCATCGTTTATATTCCTTAATTTAATCATTTTCATTCAGTTATCTAAATAGCGGAATGACCCCTTGGGTCTGCCGGCCTTGATAGTCCATTGGCATAATTGCAACAGGTAATTGGTACAGTTGTGTCAGGTTTTCTTCCGTTAAAATTTGTTCAGTTTCACCAAATAAACAGCCGCTACTGTTAAACAGCAATAATGAATAGTCAGCGATATGCAGCGCATGCTGTGGATAATGACTCGTAAATAAGATGGTCATTCCGCGATGTATGGCTAAATCACGTAAAACGCTGAGCACACTGTCTTGGTTGGCAAGATCCAACGCGGATGTCGGTTCATCCAGAATCAAAATTTTTGGTTCACTGGCTAATGCTCTCGCAATCATAACCATTTGTTTTTCCCCTCCACTGAGACAGTTAAAGGGTTGGTCCGCAAAATTACTTATGCCTAAGTACGCTAAACACCGCTCTACAATTTGGTTATCTTTTTCATTGGGTGAGGCATACCACGGCAAGTGACGAATACGCCCGAGACTCACCATGGTGCGAACAGAATAATGAAATAGTGAACCACTAAGCTGTGGAACATAAGCGACGGGGGCATTTAGTGAAATATTGCCTGTTGATCCTTTTTGTAAACCGAGCAAGAGTTTTAATAAGGTGGTTTTTCCACGGCCATTCGGCCCTAAAATCGCGCCAATGCTGCCTTTGGGCTGCTGAAAAGTTAAATTCGTAAATAACTGGCGCTGTGCAATTTTGAAATTAAGGTGTTCAACTTGGATCATAAATTGGCCACCTTTTTATTTAATGTATGGATCAGTAGTGCAAAAATGGGAGCACCGATTAGTGCGGTGATCACACTTAATGGAATTTCCGCATTCGTCATACTGCGGGCAAAGGTGTCGACAGCTACCATATAAATCCCACCAATAACTGCACTAGCGGGCAGTAATATCCGGTGATCATGTCCTACCACTAGCCGTGCAATATGCGGAACAATCAGTCCTACCCAGCCGATGGTGCCGGATACCGCCACTGTCGCACTAGTGATCAAGGTCACGCTGAGTAACACGGCCCAACGGGTTCTATTAATTTTCATCCCTAAGGCTTGTGCATTTTCTTCCCCTAAGGAGAGCACATTGATACGAAAACGCAGTGCAAAAATGACTAAAACACAGACCATAACAACAGGAAAAACAATATTAAGTTTAAGATAAGACGCACTGGCAAAGCTGCCCATAAGCCAAAAAACAATGGTTTGCAAAGTATTATTAGGGTCTGCAAAATAGGTAATTAACGAAATTAATGCAGCAAAAAAAGCATTAATAATCACCCCCGCAAGGATTAACATTAATAGCTGGCTGCCTTGGCGATTCAAGCCGAGTAAAAAAACTAGCACGATAGCTAACAACCCACCGACAAAAGCCAATGAAATGGTGATCAACAAAGAAGAAAATAACAAAATAGCTAGCGCGCCACCCAATGCGGCTCCAGATGAGACGCCAATAATTTGCGGCCCAACTAATGGGTTACGGAAAATGCCTTGCAAAGCCGCCCCCGCAACCGCCAACCCAGCCCCTGCTGTACCTGCTATCAGAACTCGTGGTAAGCGCACATTTAACACGACATTTTGTTCCGTACGACTATAGTTCCCCATCATCTCGTTACCCAAAATGGTGTCATAGAGAATATGCCAAACCGCAGAAAACGAAACCGGGTAGCGGCCACAACTTAGTGCCAAAACAAACGTCAACAATAGGCAAATGGCGAAAACGAGCCAAAGATATTGGGGCTTACGCATGCGGTTTCCCCATTAAAGAGATGTAGTGCTGGCTATTTTTGTTCATCTCCATTTGCAAAATGCCGTCAATTTGCTCATCAGACACGTCATAGCTATAAAGTTGCTGATATCTCAGGCGAATTTCCTCACGCAATGGCATTTTCATCGTTTCTGGATGAAAAATCATTGATAACCATTGCCAATACAGCGGTGTTTCTTGGTTTGGTGCATCCCAGATAAAACCACCAATAGGAAGCTTATATACGCGCTGGTTTTTCACTGCAGTGACTTCGCTTAACATGGGATTGCGATAAACGTCAGCTGGCGATAACCCCTCTTCGAAATTACCCAATAGAATAATGTCAGGGTCCCAAACAAGAATTTGCTCAATATTGAGCGTTCTTGGCCCAGTGAGGTCGCGGTTTAAACTCACTCCACCCGCCAATGCAAAATCCGCGTTGTTGTGTGATGTTGAGCCAAATGTTTGAATACTCTGGTTAAAATGGGAGAGATACAGAACACGAGGCTGCTGCGCTTCTGGTATTTCAGCGGTAGTTGCTGAGAGTGTATCGACAACTTCTTGGCGCCACTGGATCATCTTCTGTGCTTTATCATTGTGGCCAAGTGTTTGTCCCATTAGGCGAACCCACTCTTGCGTATAGCGTTCTTGCCCATAATCTAACGTAGCAACAGTCAGCCCTGCATCACGCATAGGGGAAATAATATCATCCCCTCGATGACCCCATTGCCATACCAGATCGGGCTCCACATTAAGCAATGCTTCAATATTTGGTGTAAAGTTGTTACCTACGACATTTGAATTCACCTGTAAAACAGAAGAAAACATTTGGCTTAACATGCCATCTCGCGCAGCAACCTTTGCAAAAGGATGCATTCCAACTAATTTTTCACTGCTTTCATCCATACCAACTAACATCGAAGCGGCAGGGATTGGGATCACGACAATACGTTTTGCAGGGGCTGACAAATGAATTTTATCCCCTGACATATCTGTGAAATCAACGGCTTGTGATGCATATACGTTGCCCATCCCCCACAAGGTCAGAAAAACGGCGATGAGTCTAAAAGCATTATTTATCATAGGGTTATTCAGCTCTCTGCTAAGATCTCAATTGATAATGTGTATGATTATCATTTATACTTATGCCATTCTAAGACGGCGTAAGAGGATGACCTATGACATTTGTCAAAAACGTTTTCCCCCATACACAATCACTCAATGCCATAAAATCGTGCTTACTGTTTAATGGGATAGAAGATGAAAAACTGGCATTACTGCTGGAAAATTGTGGCCATATTCGCTTTAAAAGTGGTGAAATCCTGAACCATGAAGGAGAACCATTTAAGCATTGCCCTTTGATGATAAGCGGGCAAATCGAGGTGTATCGCCACACTTATTTGGGCGAGGAAAAAATTTTTGGTTTATTTTGCACAGGGGAAATTGTTGCCATCGCAGCCGTTTTTATGCCACATAACCGCTATCCTATGAGTTTACGGGCAAAAACCGACGGTGAAGCCTTGCTACTCGATAAACGTGATATTTTACGGCTTTGCCATGCCTGCCCACAAATTATGGAAAAGCTACTCATGCGTTTTAGTAGCAAACTGTATGAAAACATTAACCATATTGATTGGCTAACTTCAAGTTCTGCTGAACAACGCTTGGCTGCTTATATTCTTGATTTAAAACATAAACAACTAACTTCAGATATTGTTTTACCTTTATCTCGGGGCCAGCTCGCCGCTAAATTAGGCATACGCTACGAAACACTCAGCCGGTTGGTTTCAGGGTGGCGGCAAAAAGGGTTTATTGATATCGAGAAAGACACTGTGCATATCCATAATGAAAACTACTTAACGCAATTATCTATTTCTGCACAGCGCCCATTTTAACAACCACGCATTAACCAATATTAATGCGTTTATTTATTATTAGAAATTATAGGTTACGCCACCATTCACATTAAACCCCATACCGGGGAATAAAGTGCTGTCTTTTGCTGTGACGGTTTGGTTGGCAACCGATGTTGTTGCATAGCGCTCATCGGTTAAATTATCCATCGATAAATACACAGATCACTGCTCTGTTAGCTTATAACTGCCTTTCAGCCCCAGTACGGCATAATGTTTACGTTTTTGAATATCAAGGTTGTTTTGGTGGTCAACTGCCATATCCGTAGGTGCCCAATGAATATTAGGCCCAACACTCCAATCCCCAATTTCATATAACACCTCGGCAGCAACAATATTACGTGGAATACCCGCGATATAGTTGCCATTATATTCACCGCCCATGAAACGGAAATCATTATAAGTCCAAGAAACTCGGTAATTGATATCCCCCGGACCTGCGCCAACACGTCCTGTAAGCCCAGCTTCTAAGCCTTGATGGCGAGTTTTCGCGGCATAATTAAACACACCAACGACAGTTCCTGCACTGTCATAAGTGGTAATATACTCATCTTTAATTTGGCTACGGTACAGCGCAAGGCTCCATTTCAACCCATCGGTGACATCGCCTTCTCCCCCAATTTCATAAGTAATGGCTTTTTGTGGTGAGAGTTTCGTCAATTTTCCATTGCTGGAGTTAATAATTTCCCAAAATGTTGCAGGTTCTTCACTCGCACTGATATTAGCAAAGTAACGCTGGCTTTCCGTTGGTCGCCAAATCACTCCCGCTTTTGGTGTCCAAAATGTCCAACTTTGGTCTAACGACAAATGACTCTGTCGTTTTTCTACATCACGGCGCGCATGTGTGCCTTTCACATCTAAATTAACGGTCACTGTTGGCGTAATATGTAAGTCTACCCCAACACTGCCGTAGAGGTTTTCAGCTCGGCCATCATATTTACCTATTTTTGTTTTATCTGCGGGTGTCCCTTTACGATTTTGCATTAATTCAGTCTGCAAGGTCATTTGGTCCCATGCAAGAGCTGTACGATATGTCACGGGCTCAGTTTCAATATTATAGGTAAATTGCAGCCCTTCACTGTGGCTGCGGCTAAACCGGTAGTAAGCGGGAGTAGTAAAATTATCATGAGTACGAATGTGCCAAACTCCTGCACCAATTGCTTGGTTATCCACTTGCCAGTCAGAGCGGTTAGCCACTCGGAATTGCTCAACATTACGGTGAGGATCACGCAACCAAACCATTGGGTACACCTCTGTTGGGTTATTATTTAATACCTCTTCAGAAACTGGCCCCGCAACGTCAAAGCGCAAATCTGTCCAACTCAGCCAAGTTCGGTTTTCAAAGTTATCAGTCACATAACCAAAGTTGCTGCGTAACGTTTTACGTTGGGAAGCAGAGTGTTTGCGATAACCATCAAAATGGTCATAAGTGAAATTAATACGCCCATCAAATAACCCATCATCAGAAACACCACCGAAGGCAGTTTGTAGCCCTTCGCGCCCATGGGAGCCGTACTCATAACGTAGGCGCCCTTGCTCACTTCGGCCAGTGTAAGAGAGCACATCCAATTCACCGCCCAAGCTGTTACTTTGTGGGTTAAGGCTATTTGCGCCGCGGCGTACGCTCACCATCCGCGCATCACGCATTTCTAAGGTACTGATGTGAAAACTGCCGTCTGCATCCGTTGCGGGTAAGCCATCTTGCAGCAGCAATACACCACGAGCAAGCGGTGCACTTTGCACGCCAGAGCCGCGAATATTTAAACGCGGCTGGTCAATCCCCCCAAAGAAATTTTGGATAACCAACCCAGGCTGGTAATCCAAGGCGTCTTGTAAGGTAGCAAGGCGAGTTTCTTTTTCGATAACAACTAAATTGGTTCCACCAGCTACTTTTTCAAGTTTATCTTTTTCTTGCTGTTCACTCGGTGACAAACGGCTTTGGCCTGTTGAAGACGTGACGATCAGTTTGTCTGGTGTGCCTGCTGGTGCAGCGAACCCAATTGGTGTCGCCAAAGTACCTATGCCTAAAGTGAGTGCAATACAATGCGCCAATTGGTGCCGTTTTAAACGATAAGACATATATTCACCCCAATAATAGTAATGGTTATCATTTTCATTTGAGGCATTTAAAATAGAGGATGGGTATAGATATCCCTATGACATTTGTCAAAACCAAAATAAATTAATTTATTATTTATATTAAAATTATAGTTTCCATTAAATTCTATTAAATTATCAATCTTGTCGTAAATACAATTTCCCTTTTAAATAACATACCCAACTTAATGCTTAAATAATTAAAAGCATATCAATATATGTTATATAAAAAGAGAATATATGAATATAAAAACCTTTAAATTTATCGATAAATATTCAAATGGCATTGTCGTTAACTTTGATAATAGAAACAAAAAAACAGTCACCATTAGCTTATTTTTAGATAATGAAAATATAGAAACCATATCAACTAATAATGACCATTATCTTTTCAAGGTAGATAAATCGGGGAACTACCACGTAACCATTTCATTTATAGATAGCAATAAAAACATTCACCACCTAATTGATAGCCCTGCTAGCTATTACTTCACCCAACAGAAAACCAAGCAAAATATTAAAAAAGAATCCAAATCAAAAACAATAAATCATAAAATAGATGGAATTAATAAATATTTTTTAGAAATTAAATCTGAAATAAAAAGTTCGCATTTGATTATGGATATATTACCAAATGAACTAATGAATTCAAAATTAATATTAATCAAATCAAATATTGAATCCTCTGTTAAACAATATGAATACCTAAACCTTTATGGAGAAGATAATTTTGATCGTTTACTTGAACTATCACAAAAGATTGAACAATTAGATTATGTCAGCTATTGCTGTATTTGTCCTGACACGACCGGCTATCTTCCGCCAAAACTCCCTTTAAATAGTCAAGTTCTAGAAGAAGACACCAGTAGCAATGAGATAACCCCTAATTTCACTTATTTACAAAAATATTTAGATGCACCAATGGGTATGAATGTGAGAAACGCATGGGAAAAAAACATTGATGGTTCGCAAGCCGTAGTACGCCATTTAGACTTTGGTGTTTACAAAAACCATGAAGATCTCAAAAATTCAAATCTGATCGTCGTTAGTAGCCGCCCTGAAACCCAAGATTGTAATCATGGTACCGCATCAACAGGCTGTATTATTGCCACTAAAAATGCATTTGGTGTAACTGGCATTGCACACAATTGTCAATTTTATTTCTATGATACTGATGATCTCGATCAACTTACTAATGATGCCCAGCCTGGTGATATTGTAAGCTTAGACATTCAATTTTCTTTTGGCGAAAAATTACTTCCTGCCACAGCTGTGCGTAATTGGTGGGAAAGAATCAAAATTATGGTCGACAAAGGTGCAACGGTTATATTGGCAGCCGGTAATGGTGGGTTAGATTTAAGTGAACCCGGAGTTATGACTGATTTCGGTGATAATGGCAGTATGTTAGTTGGCGCGTGTAATAATCAGACTGGAAGTCGTGCTTATTTTTCTAATTACAATCAAAAAAGTTCATTAATTAATTCATGGGGAGATTGGAGTGTTACAACCACAGGGTATGGCTCACTACAAAAATACCCCGGTAATGAACGCAATTACACAAAAGATTACTCAGGTACATCTAGTGCGACTCCTTTGTGTGCAGGCGCATTAGCATTACTTCAAGGCTATGCTAAACAACATCAAATTATTTTATCTGCTTGGGGAATGCGCGAACTGATAAGAAAATCGACCTATACGGAAGGTGTTAACGATGGGATTGGCTATCGCCCGAATGTCAATGATTTATTAAAAGAAATTGATAAACTGGCCCAAATTACTGAATAATTGAATTATAGTTATGCCGTCATAACCGATGGCATAACATAACCTTTTATTTATCTGGGCTAAAAACGCGACTACACACTTTCTCTAATAACGCTTTATTATGGCTAAAAATAATCATCGCCAGTGGCCGCTCTTCCGATAATCTCACTAACAACTGCCAAATCTCTTTTTGCAAATTGGCGTCTAACTGTGCGGTGATTTCATCAGCAATCAAAATTTTCGTTCGCGGGTCAAGGGCTCGCAATAAGGCGATACGAGCAAGCTCACCACCGGATAACTCACTGGGAAGCCTTTCTAGCCATGCAGGTTTAATCGAAAAATACGCTAACCAGTGAGAGTCTGGCTGCCAAGCATCAAATACACTCGCACCGACCTTACGGTATGGGTTAAAACTTTTCTCTGGATGCTGAGGGACTAATTGAACCGGACAATAACCATGTCGAGGCAATGGTTGGCCGTCAAATAGAATGGTTCCTTGGGATGCTTTTTGCCACTGAGCTAACACTCGGCCTAACGTAGTTTTACCAAAACCACTGGGCGCAGATATTCCAAGGCGTTCACCTCTAGCCAGTGACAAACTAAAGTCATCCCACAGCCGTTGCCCACCTTGATCAATACATAAATTATTTACTTGTAAAATAGGTTCAGTAATACTCATTTACTTGCCATAAATTGATGTTCAGGTAACGCATTCCACAACGATTGTAGCCATTTTCCACCACCGCCTTGTTGCAGTTGTTGGCTGCTTAGCACTTCTTCCAACTCTCCGTTACGTAATAAGGCGATGCGGTCAGCAAAACGCACAGCCATGGATAAATCATGGGTGACCCATAAAACACCTCGGCCAACGTGACACAGTGATTTTATATTTTCGAGCAGTTGCATCGCATGGTCGTCATCCAACCATGATGAAATTTCATCCGCTAAAATATATTGTGCGCGGGAAAGTGTCGCACTGCTGGCGAGTACCCGTTTTGCCATTCCACCGGATAACTGGTTTGGGTAGCTATCCACTAGTGAGCTTTGCAAATTATATTGCTGTAAGTGCCGTGCAACATCGTGCATTTTAATATGCTGCCCACTTAACACTGCGGCACGTTCTAATTGTGGGCCGATACGAATTAGCGGATTAAGCGCGCTAACCCCTTGAGGAATATAGCATAATGCATTACCACGGTGCTGAGCTTTGTTTTGTTCCGTCAGCCTTTTACCATTAAGGTGAATACCGCCACGACAGCGCATATTATGGGGAAGTAACCCCAAAACACTCTGTAATAACAAGCTCTTACCTTCCCCGCTCCCACCTACGAGTGCAACCATCTCACCGGGCTGAATATCTAAGGAAATTCCTTGTAGTAACGGAGCCCAACGTTTACGCCCTAACCAACGAAACTGCGCGACATCTACGGTGAGATTATCAAGACTCAACATACGCCCCCCTTCAACCATAGCTGCTGCAAGGCCTTAGCAAATTGGTCAAATAATAACACTAATCCGACTAATGCAACGCCTGGGAAAACCACCAGCCACCAAGCACCTGTGCTGAGGTAGCGCAATGCATCAGATAATAAAATACCCAGTGAGGGTTCATGGGGCGACAAACCAAAACCTAAGAAACTTAATGCCGCACTGTGTAAAACCGCATGGGGAAACATTAACAACGTTCCTACCATCCATTGCGGCAAAATCATGGGTAAATAATGATAACGCCAACGATAAAACGCACTGTTACCAATACGTTGAGATAACATAATGTAATCTGACTGACTAACTCGTTGTAACTCCGAACGTAAAATTAAGGCTAATTTTGGCCAATGTGTCAGTGCAACGGCCCAAATCACCCCCATTTTTCCACCACCCAGCGTAAAACAAATCAATACCAGTAATAAAAGATGCGGCAATGCCAACATAGCATCAATAATGCCACGCACCACGTAGTCCATAACTTTGCTTATTGAAGATAACCCCGCCATGACAAGAGCAATGAAACCACTGGTAATGGCAGCCATAAGGCCAATTTGCAAACTTGTTGCCACACCTTGAAAGGTTCTGGCAAATAAATCACGCCCTAAATTATCTGTACCAAATAGATGCGCCCACGAAGGTGGCAAGCGCCTATCGAGTAAATTCATTTCAATATCATTAAGGGGGAGGCCAAACGCATAAATACTAACGATGACCAATAAAAGTAATGAGAAAACTAACTTAAATAAGGCGCGATTAGGGTTATAGGTCATGATCCTCTCATCACTCCCTTATTCACTTTTTTTAGCAGGCTGTCTGCTACCGTATTGCTTAAAAATATTAGCGCAGCGCATAACATGACGATCCCCATCAACAAGGGAATATCTCCACGTAGCCCCGCATCTATCGTTGCCTGACCTAAGCCTGGATAGGCAAATACTTTTTCAGCTAGCAATGCCCCACTCAATAATTCACCTACAGAAGCAAACTGCAAACAAATTGCGGGGGTGATGGCATGTTTCAACACGTGGAAACCCATCATTGACCAGCCATTATCCCCTTGAGCCCGTGCGTAATGAATAAATTCACTGCTCATCACCTCAACAACTTTGGCTCGTGTATGCAATGCGATATTACCCACGCCTAGCATACCCAACGCAATTACAGGCAAAATTAGGTGATGAAGTTTCTGTGAAAAAGTTGCCGTTTGCTCATCCAAGCCTATCGGCCAAGCGCAGCATATTGGAGCCCATTGTAATGTCACCGCGAACAAAGACAGCAACAGCAAACCGACCCAAAAAACAGGAATTGAAGCAAGTAAATAGCATAATGTTGAGATAAGTTTGTCTGGCCAGCGGTTTAAATAACGCCCAGCGACTAACCCTAGCGCAAAACCCACAATACCAGAAAACAACCAAGCACAAATAAGCAATGCTAAAGAAGGCACAAGGCGGTCTGCAATCACTTGAATTACAGGGGTATTATAGAGCATGGAATAGCCCAAATCCCCCTGTAATACTTGTGAAAACCAACGCCAGAACTGTACCCATAAAGGCTGATCAAGCCCCCATCGCGCAGCAATTAGCGCATATTGCTCAGGAGGCACGTGCAGTAAGTCATTGCCAATATAGGCTTTTATTGGGTCGATAGGCGAGTAACTCAGCAGGATAAAAATCCCCGCTGCCGTTACGGTTAATAAACCAAAAAATCGCAATAAAAGCCCAAGTGCGGTTCGCATTACTGACAGGTCCACGCCCATTCATCGACATTATTTAACACCGACCAAGATCCGTGAATTTCAGGAGCACTGGTACCTAAATCAACACAATTATTCAGTAAATAAATATGTTGTAGGTTCATCAACCAAGCCCACGGAGCATCACCTTTAATACCAACTCCCGTGCTACCGTTCCAATCTACTTGTTGCCATAACGGAATCGCTGCGTCTTGGTCAGCTTGCGCTAACGCTTTTTCGATTAACTCATCAACGACTGCATTTTTATAATAACCAGGGTTATAAAAGCCAACACCTGCTGCTTTGCTGCTGTAATTATGGACAATTTCCATCGGGTCTAAGCTTCCCCAACCAAAAAGTGTTGGGTTAGCATGCATGTGTAGCTCAACGGTTTCCCAGCTCCCCGATTTTAAATCCATCTCGATACCAATCGGTTTTAAGCTTGAACGGATTGCCTGCGCAAGGTCACGACGTGTGGTATCACCACTGGCATACCATAATGTCAGTTTTGCCACTTTGCCATTTTTCTCACGTAAGCCCTCTTTATTCAGCTTCCATCCCGCATCTTCTAAAATGGATTTCGCTTTTTCAAGATCACCATCTTTAAAAGCGGAGTCTGGGCTATTCCATGGCAGCCCTGCAACGCCGGTATAAGCCGGTACGGCAAAGCCTTCCAACACGGATTCCGCTAATAGTTTACGGTCAAGAGCATAGTTAATGGCTTTACGGACAGCAACATCTGAAGTGATGTCGTTACCGATAGGGTTACCTTGAGCATCTTTCTCACCGGCAGGTGGAATTGGGAAAGAAATGCCGCGGTTTTCCACGCTATAGCGCTCAACCAATTTCATGTTTTTCACATCATTAGCATTCGCCGCTACCGCAGCAGGGATACGAACAATTTCCAGTTGATTGCTTTGTGCCGCCGCAAAGGCCGCATCTTCATCAAGGAAAACAAAGACCATTTTACCAAAGTCATTTTTTGGCCCTGCATAATACGGATTTTGCTCGACAATCAGTTGCTGCCCCGGCTGGAATGCAACTAAACGATAAGGGCCTGCGCCAATTGGGTTATGTGCATAGGTTTTCGCATCATATTTATCAGCACAAACAATCCCTAACGAACCAAGTACATTAATAAAGGTACTTTGTGGGGAAGATAACGTGATTTTTACGGTGAGTGGGTCAATTTCCTCTGCTTTGGCAAAATTCCCCATGTCCACCTTACCGCCACTTGCCGCAGCATTGTTATAGGTAAATACAACATCTTTTGCCGTTAACGGTGAGCCATCGGAAAATTTTAAGCCTTTTTTCAGCTTGAGTGTCCACTGTTTACCATCTGCATTATGTTGATAACTTTCAAGCATATAGCTATGCCATGAAAGGTCAGCCTTTTGTTTCAGTAATGGGCTATGCAACAGTAGGTAGCTGCCGTGGCTCCACCCGAGCATGGGGTCAAAACCCTCTGTTGGCTCTGAGCCAATCGCTAAACGTAAAGTTTGTGATTGAGCCGGTTCTGCCGCCTGTGCTTGCAGTGTGAGCCCCATAAAGCACATTGCGGCAACGATATTTTTAATCATACATCCCTCTATAGACAGATTTTATTTTTTATTTCATATAATTAATGACGTTATTTTCATTAATGTCGCTATTGGTGAGATATTCACTATGTGTAGAGTAACCAATATGAGTTATATTAAATTTAACGCCCTGATTGCTAGGCGCTACATCAATAGAACAGCGAATTTATTCGAGAAACCGTCAAAATTAAGCCGTTATTTGACTTACCTTAACAACTACTCATCAATTTCTTTGTCAAATTCAATTGGGTTAGAGTGCAAGGACAAATTGGTAATAAAATTCGGGTCGTTCGACTGCCTTGATTGCAACCGAAATTGAGAAGGCGTCATATTGTATTTTCGCTTAAAGACATCGCAAAAATAGGCATTACTGCCAAAACCGCAACGATGACTAATTTGAAAAACAGAATAATTCGAAAATGTTAAATAATTCAACGCCATTCCCATTCGAACATCTAGCAGTAATTGACGAAATGACACCCCTTCACGGTTCAAATGGCGACGCAAAGTTGAAGGTGTCGTAAATAACGCTTTCGCGACATCGTCTAAATGCCATTTTTTTTGCGGTTCTTGGGTTATCAAATGGGTAATTGCTTGGTTTTTCGGTTCATCATAATTAAAACGAAACAGGTTAAGAATATCGATACCTTCTTGATATACAGCCATTAAAATAAAATATAGGCTCTGTTTCATTAACAATGCCTCTTGGGATTCACTCTGTTTTTTTAATGGTAAGCATTGTTTTAATAAACTAAAGTTATCTCTCACCGTTTCAGGGGGAGAAACATGGTAAATGGGTTGGTGGCTAGTCAGTGGCTCACCCGACTTCATCAATGTTTTTAGTAATAAAAATACCGATTGTAATTCTTCTTCTGACATCGACAAGGTGTGTAATTCAAGCGGCTGATTCACGGTGTTACACACAATATTGCAAGAAACTTGGCTATATTTAGGAATAATTAAGGTGACATCGGTTTCAATTTCAATGGATTGACCGTTGATCACGACATTTCCTTTCGCGCCAGTTAACATGGCTATCATCGCGTTTTCAATATAAAACGCTTTTAACACCATTTGGCTTTCCGAAAGAAAGAATTTATATTCCATAATCTCTATAAACTGCAGTTAATGTCAGAATGACTTCCCAAGAAAAGGGATTGTTGAATAGATATAAAGCCACGTAGCAAAAGCATATCAACCCCATATCAGTGCGGATGAGAATATAGTCCCGTTACGCTGAAATCGCAATATAGATATACGCTCATTTTTTACTGTTATTTTGATGGTTGTTATATTTTCTAAATAAAATGCTGTTTAATTGAAAGGCAATTTTCGATATAAGGTGTAGAATCGCGCGGCAGACACATGCAGCCAACAACACTGCATAATAATAATGATTTTGGTATTCACTCACACCCTACCCTACTTGCATTAGCTTTTACATCATAAATACCCAATTTTTGCTGGGGTATAGCTAAACATGTTCGCGTATTTTTAGTTGACTGAGTTGCAGGAGAAAGTATGTCTGATTTTTCAGGATCAGGCTGGTTAGCTGAAATTTTTTTACGATATGAACTAAAACGTGGCGTCACCCGCTTAACGGACAAACAACATATCGGCCCTTTAATGGTTCAGCGGCCATTCTACCCCGAGCAAGGAATTGCACACACGTATTTACTTCATCCACCCGGTGGCGTTGTCGGGGGGGATAAACTCCTTATCAATATTGATGTTCAACCACATGCCCATGCGTTATTGACCACGCCTGGTGCAACAAAATTTTATCGTAGTGCGGGCGGCGTTGCACGACAACTACAAAGCTTAACCGTCGCGCCCAATGGGTTCTTAGAATGGTTACCTCAAGAAAATATTTTTTTCCCTGAGGCTCAAGTTCGCTTAGAAACTCATGTTCGAATCGCAAGTTCATCAAAATTTATCGGCTGGGAAATCCAATGTTTAGGCCGACCCGTATTAAACGAGCAATTCGACAACGGTGATATTCGGGGCCGCTTGCAGTTTTATATTGATGACAAACTCACCTTGGCAGAATCCATATTTATCGAGGGTTCACAAAAACAGTCAGCCGTCATGCGTGAATTTCCTATGGTAGGTTCCCTGTATATCTACCCCGCCAGCGATGAATTAAAAGCTGAACTTCACGAGAGTTTGGCCGTGTTTTTCTCTACGGAAGTGAGGCCGCTTGAGTATGGACTGACTGATGTAGACGGTATTTTAGTATTGCGGTTATTAGGTTCTCAAACCGAGCCCATGATGGCTTGCTTCGCCCATATTTGGCAGGCAACAAGACAATACTGGTTAGGTTATTACCCTGATCCGCCGCGTATTTGGGCAACTTAAACGTTTTTTAGGAGCAAAAAATGGAATTAACCCCCAGAGAAAAAGATAAATTATTGCTTTTTACGGCAGGCCTCGTTGCTGAAAGGCGTTTAGCCCGTGGATTAAAGCTCAATTACCCTGAGGCGGTCGCATTGATCAGTTGTGCGATTATGGAAGGCGCCCGTGATGGCAAGACGGTTGCCCAATTAATGAGCGAAGGCCGAACCGTGTTAACCGCAGAGCAGGTAATGGAAGGCGTGCCAGAAATGATCAAAGACATTCAAGTGGAATGTACATTTCCTGATGGCACAAAACTGGTTTCTATTCACGACCCGATTGTATAGGTAACAACATGATCCCCGGTGAAATTAAAGTCAACCACGCTTTAGGCGATATCGAACTCAATGCAGGTCGAGAAACCCAAACAATACAAGTTGCCAACCATGGTGACCGCCCGATTCAAATTGGCTCTCACTATCATTTTTATGAAGTCAACGACGCCCTAAAATTTGAGCGCGTAGGCACACTGGGTTTTCGTTTGAATATCCCAGCGGGTATGGCGGTGCGTTTTGAACCTGGACAAAGTCGTACTGTTGAGCTCGTCGCTTTTAGTGGCAAACGAGAAATTTATGGTTTCCATGGCAAAGTCATGGGCAAGTTAGAGAGTGAGAATTAATAATGAAAACAATCTCTCGTCAAGCGTATGCGGATATGTTTGGTCCCACAACCGGTGACCGCTTGCGCTTAGCTGATACAGAATTATTTCTAGAGATCGAAAAAGATTTCACCACCTATGGTGAAGAGGTCAAATTTGGTGGCGGTAAAGTTATTCGTGACGGCATGGGTCAAAGCCAAGTCACCAGTGACCAGTGTGTCGATGTGTTAATCACTAATGCCATTATTTTAGACCACTGGGGCATTGTTAAAGCGGATATCGGAATTAAAAACGGCCGTATTGCGGGGATTGGTAAAGCAGGCAACCCCGATGTTCAACCCAATGTTGATATCGTTATCGGCCCCGGCACAGAAGTGGTTGCTGGTGAAGGTAAAATTATCACCGCGGGTGGCGTTGATACTCACATTCATTTTATTTGCCCACAACAGGCAGAAGAAGGTCTGGTTTCCGGTGTTACCACCTTTATAGGCGGTGGAACTGGCCCTGTGGCGGGTACTAATGCCACGACCGTCACCCCCGGTATTTGGAATATGTACCGCATGTTAGAAGCCGTTGATGAACTGCCGATCAACGTCGGGCTATTTGGTAAAGGCTGTGTCAGTCAACCCGAAGCGATTCGCGAACAGATCGAAGCGGGCGCAATAGGCTTAAAAATTCACGAAGACTGGGGCGCTACCCCAATGGCTATTCACAACTGCTTGAATGTGGCCGATGAAATGGATGTGCAAGTGGCTATCCATTCAGATACGCTGAATGAAGGCGGTTTTTATGAAGAAACCGTGAAAGCTATTGCAGGGCGAGTGATCCACGTATTCCATACCGAAGGTGCTGGCGGTGGCCATGCCCCTGACGTCATCAAATCCGTTGGGGAACCGAATATTCTGCCAGCGTCGACCAATCCAACGATGCCATACACCATCAATACCGTTGATGAGCACTTGGATATGCTAATGGTTTGCCACCACTTAGACCCATCGATTCCAGAAGATGTGGCTTTTGCTGAGTCTCGAATTCGCCGTGAAACCATTGCTGCGGAGGATATTTTACACGATATGGGTGCAATTTCTGTGATGTCTTCAGACTCACAAGCCATGGGACGCGTTGGCGAAGTGATTACTCGTACTTGGCAATGCGCTCATAAAATGAAATTACAGCGTGGGACGTTAGAAGGCGACACTCTCGATAGCGACAATAACCGTATCAAACGCTATGTGGCGAAATATACCATTAACCCCGCTATCGCCCACGGTATCGCCCATGAAGTCGGTTCGGTAGAAATCGGCAAATTAGCTGATATCGTGTTATGGGACCCTGCATTTTTTGGTATCAAACCTGCCCTTATCATGAAAGGGGGAATGGTCGCCTATGCGCCAATGGGCGATATTAACGCGGCAATCCCGACGCCACAGCCAGTACATTACCGCCCGATGTTTGGGGCGTTAGGTAAAGCAAAATACCATACCTCGATGATTTTTATGTCAAAAGCCGGTATTGAAGCAGGTGTTCCTGAAAAATTAGGCCTACAGAGCAAAATTGGCCGGGTTGAAGGCTGTCGAAACATTAGCAAAACCTCAATGGTTCACAACAGTTATGTGCCGCACATCGAACTTGACCCACAAACTTATATTGTCAAAGCCGATGGCATCCCACTAGTGTGTGAACCAGCGACTGAGTTACCAATGGCACAACGTTACTTTTTATTCTGACCCCTAATTAAAAGAGCCTGAGAATGAAAAAATTTATTAAAGTGGTTGCTCCACAACCGCATTCACCAACCGCGTTAACCCTGTGCTTAACCATGGATGAGCGCACCAAAAGCCGTTTAAAAGTCACTTTAAGCGATGGGCAAGAAGCGGGGCTATTTTTGCCGCGCGGAACCATCCTGAAGGAAGGCGATGTTTTATCCACTGAAGACGGCGAGTTAGTCACCATCGAAGCCGCGAAAGAGCAAGTTTCTACGGTTTACAGTGATGACGCTCTGTTGCTTGCTCGTGTTTGCTATCACTTAGGTAACCGCCATGTTCCATTGCAAATTGAAGCGGGCTGGTGCCGTTATTTTCATGACCATGTGCTAGATGATATGGCCCGTGGATTAGGCGCTACCGTCAGTGTTGGTTTAGAAAAATACCAACCAGAACCAGGGGCCTATGGCGGCTCATCAGGTGGTCATCACCACCATCACGGCCACGATGATCACCACCACTAATCGGGTTCAGGGAGTTTGCCTATGTTAGCAGATCTACGCTTATACCAGTTAGTTAGCCCTTCTTTACCTGTTGGGTCATTTACCTATTCACAAGGCCTAGAATGGGCGATTGAAAAAGGCTGGGTAACGACACCTGATACCCTTGCTGGCTGGCTAACCGCACAAATGACCCATGCCATTGCGACATTGGAACTCCCTGTTTTACGGCAAATTCATACTTCCCTTTCCCTTGGTGATATTGAAGCGGTGAAATATTGGTGTGAATTTATGATTGCCAGCCGTGAAACCAAAGAATTGCGTCAAGAAGAACGGCAACGAGGAATTGCTTTTGCCCGACTACTTCCTCAGCTAGGTATTGAACTGGATGCTAACCTGCAAACCTGCGTGAAACAAACCCAGCTAATGGCTTTCGCTCTCGCCGCAGTAAATTGGCAGATTGACGTTGAAAAATTGTGCACCGCGTATGCATGGGGTTGGCTAGAAAACACGGTGATGTCCGGTGTTAAGCTTATCCCTTTAGGGCAAAGCGCAGGGCAAAATATTTTATTTACCCTTGCTGAGCGCATACCCGAAGTGGTTACGCAATCGGCAATCTGGCCAATAGACGATATTGGCAGTTTTACACCTGCACAAATTATTGCCAGTAGTCGGCATGAAACCCAATACACACGACTTTTTCGTTCATGAGAAAAATGCTATGCAAGAATATAATCAACCCTTAAGAATTGGTGTCGGTGGGCCAGTCGGCTCAGGAAAAACCGCATTATTAGAAGTGTTATGTAAAGCCATGCGCGACACTTACCAAATTGCCGTTGTCACTAATGATATTTACACCCAAGAAGATGCCAAAATTTTAACCCGTGCCGAAGCATTAGATGCAGATCGCATTATTGGTGTTGAAACTGGTGGCTGCCCTCATACCGCTATTCGTGAAGATGCATCAATGAATTTAGCGGCAGTTGAAGAGTTAGCCATGCGCCATAAAAACCTTGATATCGTGTTTGTGGAAAGCGGCGGCGATAACCTCAGCGCGACGTTTAGTCCAGAGCTGGCAGACTTAACTATTTATGTTATCGATGTTGCTGAAGGCGAAAAAATCCCACGTAAAGGCGGCCCGGGGATCACTCATTCCGATTTATTGGTGATTAACAAAATTGACCTTGCACCCTATGTCGGCGCCTCATTAGAAGTGATGGAAGCCGATACCGCAAGAATGCGCCCAGTAAAGCCCTATGTGTTTACTAACTTAAAGAAAAAAGTCGGCTTAGAAACCATTATCGAGTTTATTATCGATAAAGGTATGTTAAGACGTTAATAGATTTGAACGCCCTATAGGTTTTATCTATAGGGCATTTTCAATTAACAAATACGGGGTAAAGGCTCACTGTGGGGTAAATCTAATAACCTTGATGTACCGAAGATCCCAACCAATTTGACTTGTTTTTGCTCAGTCACACAACCAATCGTGGCTGCATCTTTCCCTAATGGGTGTTGGTGTAGTGCAGCAATCACCGCACTTTCCGCTTCAGGTTTCACCACAATCACTAATTTGCCTTCATTCGCAAAGTTTAACGGCTCTAAGCCCAATAGCTCACACACCCCCCTAACCACAGAAGAGACAGGTAAATCGCCTTCATTAACAGCAATTCCACAGCCGCTAGCTTGGGCAAATTCATGTAGGATTGCCGTTACACCACCACGAGTTGCGTCTCGTAATGCCCGAACGCCGTCAATTTCACGTAGCGGTGCTATCAATGGCGTTAATACTGCACAATCACTGCAAAGCTCCGCTTCTAACCCAAGTTGTTCGCGTAGGTTTAAGATAGTGGCACCATGGTCACCCAACGTACCACTAACAATCACTTTATCCCCCGCTTGAATATGCTGAGCTCCCCACTGGATATTGCTCGGGATCACACCAATACCGGCCGTATTGATAAAAATTTTGTCTGCCGCCCCGCGCTGCACGACTTTGGTATCGCCGGTCACAATATCCACACCCGCAGCCGCTGCCGTTGCCGCCATGGATTCCACAATTGAGGTAAGTTCAGAAAGTGGAAAGCCTTCTTCCAAAATAAAACCGCAAGAAAGGTATTTGGGAATAGCACCACTGACTGCGACGTCATTCACTGTGCCGCAAACGGCTAATTTACCAATATTACCTCCGGGGAAAAAAATCGGGTCGATGACATAGCTATCGGTACTGAATGCCAAACGATCGCCTAATACGGTCATTTCCGACAATGCTAGCCGAGCTTGGTCTTCCCGCTCATTCAATGCTTGGTTTGCAAACGCCTGCAAAAATAACTGTTCAATTAATTGCTGCATCGCCTGCCCACCACTTCCGTGAGCCATCGTCACTACATTGTTAGCATTACGACTCATTTATGCCTCCCGACGATATTGATAATAAGCTGCACAGGCACCTTCAGAAGAAACCATTAATGCACCAAAAGCAGTTTGTGGCGTACAACGACGCCCAAATAACGTACATTCGCTGGGCTTACAGCGCCCTGTTAAAACCTCACCACAGCGCGCTTGCGGGTCATCCGCCACTTTATGGGGCTGTACCTGAAAACGCCTCTCGGCATCAAAAAATTGATAAGCTTGGGTTAATTGAACCCCTGAACCTGCAATTTCCCCCAATCCGCGCCACTCACTGGTTTGTTTGAGTTCAAAAACTTCCTCTAGCGCCTTAAGTGCTAACAGGTTGCCTTCATTAGCCACAATGCGTTTATATTGGTTTTCTACCTCACAACGGCCATCGGCGATTTGGTCAATTAACATGGCTAATGACTGCAAAATATCTAGGGGTTCAAACCCTGTGACAACCAAAGGCTTATGGAAGTCTTCGGTAATAAACTGGTAGGGATGCGCGCCAATCACCATGCTCACGTGCCCTGGCGCTAAAAAACCGTCAATACGCACATCCGGTTGTTCAAGTAAGCTACGCAAGGTGGGAATAATCGTAATATGCTGGCAGAACACACTAAAATTGGCTAGTTGGCGGCGTTTTGCTTGCTGCAAGGTGATTGCGGTGCTCGGCATGGTGGTTTCAAAGCCTAAGCCAAAGAAAACCACTTGGCGATGGGGATGCTGCTCTGCTAATGCCAAAGCATCTAGCGGTGAATAAACGATGCGGACATCCGCCCCATTACGCTTGGCGTCAAGTAAAGAGCCCTTTTCGCACGGCACTCGCATTGCATCACCATAAGTACAAAAGATAACCTCTGGGTGCTGTGCAATTTCAATACAGCCATCAATTCGTCCCATTGGTAAAACGCACACAGGGCAACCTGGTCCATGAACAAATTCAATTTCAGCGGGTAATAACTGGTCAATACCAAACTTAAAAATCGCGTGGGTATGGCCTCCACAGACTTCCATGAGTTGTAATGGACGTCGTTTCGCTTGAGGTATTTCATTCACCCGTTGATGAATATGCGCCAATAGCGCTTTTGCAAGAACAGGGTCGCGAAATTCATCGACGTACTGCATCTGTTGCTCCTGCATTTAAACTGCTAAAATCACCAACTTCATGGTCTAATTGACTCATCGCGGTTAAGGCATCCAAGGTAGATTGTGCTTCTTCTTCATTGATGATACTCATGGCAAACCCGACGTGCACCAATACCCATTGGCCTAATAAATCAGTGGTTTCGCCTTCACAAATTAGGCCAATATTAACATCGCGTTTTACACCACAAACATCCACTTGAGCGAGTTGGTGAATATCTTCACCAACTGCAACTATCTTGCCCGGAATACCTAAGCACATAGCTGTGTCTCCAACCATGCCAGCCATGCATCCATCCCTTCGCCACGTGTCGCAGACACTTGAATAACTTGGATATTGGGGTTCACCTGTTTGGCATTGGCAATACACGCATCGACATCAAAATTCAGGTATGGCAATAAGTCAATTTTATTCAATAACATAATATCTGCTGCCGCAAACATATGTGGATATTTGAGAGGTTTATCTTCCCCTTCCGTGACCGACAGCACCGCCACTTTATGGCGCTCCCCTAAGTCAAAACTGGCAGGGCACACGAGGTTCCCAACATTTTCGATAAATAACAGGCTGTTATCTGCTAAATCTAAACGTGCCGTTGCATCGTGTACCATTTGTGCATCTAAGTGACAGCCTTTTCCTGTATTCACTTGAATCGCAGGCACACCCGTTTCGCGGATCCGTTGTGCATCATTAGTGGTTTGTTGGTCACCTTCAATCACTGCACAATTGATTTTGTCACGTAGTCTTAATAAGGTTTCTGTGAGTAAGGTCGTTTTACCAGAACCTGGGCTAGAAACGAGGTTCAATACCAAAATATTTTTCTGGTTAAAATCCTCGCGGTTATGTTCTGCCAGATGGTTATTTTTATCTAATACATCCATCTCAATTTGTAGCATGCGCTTTTGGCTGATCCCCGGTGCATGGGTACCCGCTTCACCGTGACCATAATCAAGGTCATGGTGTTCCCCAGCTGGTTTAAAACTCGCCTCTGCCGTTTGATAAATATGTTTATGCTTATGTTTGTGTTTATGCTTTTTAGATTTATTTTCAGCAGGTGCGGGTTCATATTGGTGATAATGGTTATGCACATCACCTTGATGATAGTAATGGTGATGAATAATCACTGTTTGCCCGTGAGATTCATGATCATGGTGGTGGTCATGATGGTCGTGATCGTGGTGGTGGTCGTGACCATGATGCTGGTCATGGTCGTGATGATGATCGTGACCATGATGATGGTCATCCCCCTCAATTTTTCGCTCTCCCGATGCACATCCACAAGTACTACACATAAGTTTCACTCCCAACCGCTAAATTGTTAAATTAGATTAATACATAATCTATTGAGCCTGGTTGATACACCTCAAAGTCAGTTCCAAAAGCTATTCCACTTCCAACTCTTTGATGCGCAAACTCTCTCCACTCACAACTTTCAGGTTCAGCCCCTGACAGCGTGGACAAACCGATTGGTGGCTGTCTACCTCCACCGTTTCACTGCAATCCCAACACCATGCTTGTGCGGGCGAGTAAATGATGTGGAGCTGGCAGCCTTCTGCAACCGTACCACGGCAAACGACATCAAAGCTGAAGCGAAATGCACTCTCTTCAACACAAGAGAGCGCACCAATTTCAAGCCAAACACCAGTGACTCGGCTAACTGCATTTTTTTTCGCCTGCTGTTCAATAATTTCTATCGTACTTTGGCATAACGAAATCTCATGCATCCTGCCCCCTTAAGTGACGGGTAAACAATGCCCTGCGTTCAGGTGCTTGAGGAATATTTGGGTCACTCACTGGGAGCGATAGCAATATTCGCTGGCAATCATCCACTAGGTGAATACCTTGCTCCGGTGTCATTTTCTTTTCTAATGGCGACATTAATGAGCAAGCAACATATTGAGTTAAACCGTCTAATTCACCCACGGTATACGTCATTTCACCATAGGGAAGAATTAACCCAACCTTGTCACCGACCACGCGGTGAGGCCAATATTGTTCAGGCCCCGGTAGAATAATCGCACTGAGCATCCATGGCGTGATCACCACGCCCACCCATTGCCCGTCAAACAGTGAGAATTCACTGGCATGCACTGGCATCGTTGGATGCAAAAATGACAAATCATGCATTGATTGTTCAGCAACGCGCGTAAATGCGGCCTCCACCAGAGGCCGAGGGTTAGTGTCATAACCTAAGATTTCATCCGGCATGCAAACTCTCTTCTTTTGCTATGATTTCCAAGCCTTCGCTTCGCAAAACCTCAATGACCTTTTGTAAAGCAGGCTCTAAAGCGGCCTGCCCAGTTGCTGTCAAACCAATATGCGGTTCGAGGGATTCAGGCACAACACCCACTAATGTTAGCTTCTGTGGGAATTCATCGGTTAAATGCAAAGCCGATAGCACATCTGATAAACCGAGTTGATGCGGGGAGATTTTACGCGTAAATAACGCAGGAACTTCGTCATCGCGCAAGACTAAAATCGAGCCAGCCTGCTGGCTCGATAACACGACGTCAGCAATAATTAAATGGTCTCTATCCGCCATTGGGCCAATTAGCTCCATTCCTGCCGTTCCGCCATCAAGTACTTCTACGCATTCAGGTAGATGATAGCGCTGTTCTAAAGCCTCAACGATGCGTACCCCAATACCTTCATCGCTGAGCAGTATATTGCCAACACCTAAGACTAAAATACGCATTACAGCACCTTAACCTTAGTGACTTCGCCACCTTCAGGGTCAACAATGTGCACCGCACAAGACATACAAGGGTCAAATGAGTGAATGGTTCGCACCACCTCAAGGGGTTTAGATGGGTCAGCAACGGGAGTTCCTACCAATGCTTGCTCATAAGGGCCCGGCTCATCATTGAAATTACGAGGGCCGGAGTTCCAAGTAGAAGGTACTACCGCTTGGTAATTTTCAATTTTACCGTCTTTGATAACCACCCAGTGGGATAACAAACCTCGAGGTACTTCACCAAAACCAACACCTTTAATAGTGACATTTTCTGGGAAAATTGGTTTTACAAAGGTGGTGTGATCCCCTTTTGCGATGTTGTCCACCAGCGCTTGCCATTGAATTGACAAGGTTTCATTCAATACACAGCAACGAACACTACGTCCGATAATCCGCCCCAATGTTGAATGCAGTTGATCAACACGAATGCTGTTGCCCGTTAGTGTTTGATACAGGTTTACCACATCATTAAAGTGTTTTTCCGTTGGCTCGTGTTTTGCCGCTAGTTTGCACAGTAAGTCTGCTAATGGCCCCACTTCGACGGTTTTATCATAGAAAGTCGGTGCTTTTACCCATGAATATTTACCGTCATCATCCCAACCGGTGTAATCTGGGTTCGTGGTACCTTCCCACGGTGCTTGAGGTTCATTTTCTTTGTACCATGCATGTTTGCTACTTTCTTTGATACCGTTGATCAAATACTCGTCTGTATGGCTAGTAATGGGGCGATAAGTACTAAAATCGCTGTTTTCAAGATAACCGCCCGGTAATAGGAAGCTCCCGTTTTTACCATCCATTGGCATTTCAGGCATGCACATGTAATGTTTCGCGCCTTGACCGACTTCGAGCCATTCAGGGTAGCCCGCGGCAATCACCGCTGCGTCAATCTTATACACTTGCTCAATAAAATCCCCTAAACGGTCAATAAAGGATTTCACATACATCAAACGTTCAAGGTTCAGAACCCCGACACCATCAAGGTTAATAGGGTTTGCCACACCACCAACTGCAAGGTTTTGAATATGCGGTGTTTTCCCGCCTAATAACGCCACAATACGGTTAGCATCTCGCTGACATTCAAGGGCTTGTAAATAGTGGGCCACGGCAATTAAGTTTACCTCAGGCGACAGCTTCATCGCTGGGTGCCCCCAATACCCATTAGCAAAAATACCCAATTGCCCACTGGCAACCAGTTTTTTAATTTTGTCTTGAACTCGTGTGAACTCTTCTGGGCTATTCAGTGGCCACGTCGAAACGCCTCTTAGGATTTCGGCCGCTTTATTGGGGTCTGCATTCAGCGCAGAGGTGATATCCACCCAATCTAACGCAGATAATTGATAGAAATGAACAATATGGTCTTGAATGGTATGCGCGGCTAGAATCATATTACGGATATACTGCGCATTAACAGGGACATCAATATTTAAGGCACTTTCAATGGTGCGTACCGATACAATACCGTGCACTGTAGTACAAACCCCACAGATACGCTGCATAATCATCCAAGCATCACGGGGGTCTTTCCCTTTGACTATCTCTTCCATACCGCGCCACATCGTGCCTGAAGCCCAAGCCTTGGTGACTTTTCCATCTTCAATTTCACAATCAATGCGTAAGTGACCTTCGATACGAGTGACTGGGTCTATTGTTATACGTTGGCTCATGCTTTACCTCGGGCCTCTGAATGGCTCATCGTTGTTTTTTTCAATGCTGGAATAACAGGTAATAAGCGGATCAATAAGATATAAGCGCATACCTCTATTGCCACGAAACCTATTGAAATTAAAAGTTCTTCTGTTGTTGGGAAGTAGTCGTATCCGCCTCCGGGGTTGAATGCAACGAGGGAATAGCTCATCCGCCACATGGCAGCGCCAATCAACATGCTTAAACCGCTTGCATATAACCACCGTGAATCATTTCTTAGTGATGGCATGCGGAAAATAATCAATGGGAAAACCATTAATGCGGTTTCTATCCAGAACATCATGGCGTAGAAATCGGTATTGAAGATATGGTGCAATTTATCTCGATAAATCAGCTCCCCAAAACGACAGACCAAAAACAGTACTAACAGTACCTGCAAGATACGAGTGATACGAACAAACAGTGGTCGTTCATCTGCGCCCTGCCCACGTAATGCGGCTTGGAGTAATGACCCTTCAAAAATGACAATCGAAAAGCCCATAATGAATGCGGTTAGTAATGAGAGTAATGGCAGCATTTCATAACTTTGCCAAATAGGATGAACTTTATACCCTGCCGAAATCATCAATGAACCCATTGATGATTGGTGCATCATCGGCAATAACGCTCCTAGCGCAATAATGAAAAACATCACTTTATTTAAGCGTTTTAACGAAACTTTCCAACCAAAACGTTCACACAGTGCGGGGGCAAATTCCAATGCCATCACACCAATATAAATCGTCATACAAACCGCAGTTTCAAACAGCACCGAATTGGTGTTAAAGAAACCAGGAATGTAAAAGTAAGGCAAGTTCCAGTAGCGACCTACGTCAATGGTGATGGACAACCCACCGAGAGAGTAACCGAACAAACTGGCTAATAGTGCGGGACGCACTAACGGATGATATTCACCGCGGTTAAATACATATACTGCCCAAGCCAGCGCCCAACCACCACAAGCAAAACCGGTTCCAATCAGTAAGTCAAAAGCAATCCAAATTCCCCAAGGATAGCCACCATTTAGGTCAGAAACTGAACCTAGGCCGAAGACTAAACGTTTAACTATCAAGATGACACAAATCAGCACTAAGGGCCCAAATACCATGATTGGCCAACTGACTAAACGCCCGCCTAGCGGCTGTTCTTTATGATGCGTCGTCATTTGAGTCATCTCCTTCGTGTTTGTCATTCTTGGTATTGCGATACACCAAGAAACTCAACCCAGCCAACGCGGCCAATGGCAGTACCATGCCTTTATAAAGCGTGTGCTGCACATACTCAGAACGGGCTCCTGTGGACAACTGTTCTAACTCAGGCAGCCCAAGGTTTTGATAGGGTACACCTGAAAGAACAATAACTTGCGTGCCACCGCCTTCGAGCTCGCCATAAACATGAGCCTCATATTTCGGTACTTTAATGACATTCGGGTCATTGCTATGTAAGGTTTGTCGTGGGTAACCGTACTCATCACCCACTTTGAGTGTTAAGCGTTTTTTGGCTTCCGCGAGCAATTCTTCTCGCGTTCCGAAAATCACCGCGCCCGTTGGACAAACTTCAACACAACCGGGTAAGCCGCCTTTATCTAAACGTTCGACACCTTTTTGGTTACATAACTCGCATTTATGAATTGCGCCAAATTTGTCATCGTAGGCATATTTCGGAATATTAAAAGGACACGCCACCATGCAATAACGGCAGCCGGTACATACGCTGGCATCGTAATGAACAATGCCAGTTTTTGGGTCTTTCTTCAGGGCTTGAACAGGGCAAACCGACACACAGTTAGGGTCAACACAATGCATACATTGTTTTTTAATGTAGGCGTAACCGTCTTTTTCTTGGTCTTTATTAACGCCTGTTCCGCTACTCCAAACCTGAATAATATTGTTGGTATAAGGGGTTAGTTTGTCATTATTTGACCAAGTTTGTTCCCCGACCGGGTTACGTTCCGGATGGTTAATATCTTGGCATTTTGTCACGCATGCCTGACACCCAATACACAGGGTCGAGTCATATAGCATTCCCAAAGAATTGGGAATCGGCGGACGGTTTTCAGGCCCCGCCAAACTGGGTGAACTTCCCGCAAGTAATGCTCCCCCCGCGGAGAGTTTCAGAAAATTTCGTCTATTCACGGTTATTCTCCCCGTGAGTCAGTATCTTGTTGGCGTTTTTGACGGCCTAATTCACGTACCGCCATCACGCTGACGCCAGCCACTAACCCGACAACACCACCGATTAATCCCACAGCAGTAGATGAAATTTGGCCACCTTCACGATTATTGACATCCGGTTTATCCACCCGTGGTGTTGGGTTTTCCACGCTCGCCAACTGATGGATCGCTTTGTGAAAGCCTACATTTTCCTCATTACAGCCATAACAAGGGTGACCAATTGCCACAGGCCAGACACCGCCAACATCACAGAATTGTAATGTGGAACAGTTCCCGTAAGTTTCAGGCCCCTTACAGCCTAAATGGTATAAACACCAACCTTCACGATGACCATCATCACCGAACTCTTTTGCGAAGCGGCCCGCATCAAAATGAGGGCGACGCTCACAGTGTTCATGAATTAAACGACCGTACGCGAACATTGGACGATTTTTACTATCCAATTTTGGTGGGCGATTAAACGTAATTAAGTGCGCGACTGTCGCAAGGAAATTATGTGGATTAGGCGGGCAACCTGGAATATTGATAACTGTTTTATCTTTAATCACTTGGTTTAAACCCACAGCTCCTGTTGGGTTATCGCCTGCTGCAGCAACACCGCCCCACGAAGCGCAAGAACCAATCGCAATCACAGCTGCGGCGTGTTCAGCCACTTCACGAATATGCTCAACAATCGGCTTACCCGCTACCATGCAATAAATACCGTTATCTTTTAGTGGGATAGAACCATCGACAACTAAAACATATTTTCCTTTGTACTTTTCAATTGCGTTATGTTTGTTTTGCTCAACTTGCTCACCAAAGGCAGCAGACAACACCTCGTGGTATTCCAATGAAATGGTATCGAGAATTAAATTTTCTAACGTAGGATGAGTGGAACACAACAAAGATTCTGTACATCCCGTACACTCTTGGGCACCAATCCAAATGACCGGTGGCCGTGCTGGGTCACTAATAGATTCCGCTATTTGGGCTGCAGCCTTCCCGCTTAATCCCATTGTCGCGGCCAGTGCTGTACATAACTTCATAAAATCACGGCGGTTAATGCCATGCGAAGAAATAATAGAGTTATCTCCTATCATTCTTTTTTCCTATTATTATGGGTGGCTTAGAACCTATTCATTAGGCAATTTTTGTTTATTATCTTAAGGTTATAGATACCACAAAGCCCTGTGTACAAATGAGGCACACACCTTTGGCTTGTATTTTTCTATTTAAAAAGTTAACAAAACTAAGTCTAATGAAATAAATTCTTATTTAAGTAACCTGATGCATAAATATAAAATAAGATCCTATTCCTACCGCGTCCAAATCATTTGATCTTCATCAAGAGGCAATAAGAAATTTAAATTTTTTTATATATTTGCTAGAAAAATCGATTCAGTAAACCGTATTGAAAAAAGAAAAGAAATATAAATAAATGGATTTAATTTTCAATAATGCGTTATATATCACATCATTTAAAATATAAAATTCTTTTATTTTCATTGCTATATTGAAATTCATTATTGCAACTTAATTAATTAGGCGGAATATGTGTATTAATAATAAACAATCCATTAATATAAACATGAACATGCTAAATAAGAATCAATATCAAAAAAAACAATATAATCCATTAAATATAATAAACTGCAAAGTTATAAGTGGATATACAATCTTATAAATATAATACTATTCATCAATAATAGATTCATGTTTCAATATTGCAGAAGCGATAGCTACCTGCCCAAGTGATAGCCCCCCATCGCCCATGGGAAATTGTTTTGCATATAACACATCGAACTCAGATAGATTATTCACTAATAGCTCTCGCAATAGTTGGTTATGAATCACACCACCTGACAAAACAATTTGCTTAGTACCATATTGGTTCGCTGATTTCCTTGCAAGCTCGGCAAAACCTTGCGCTAATGCCACATGAAATGCATGCGCCCGTTGTGGTTTAGGCGCACAGTACGTCATCCATTGTTGCCAAAATGTGTGTAAATCCAATTGTTGACCAACTAACGGCATAGTGACCGGATGCGTAGTCACAGGTGACTTCATTGCAATCGCCTCAAGTTGGCAAGCGGCTTCCCCTTCCCAACTGGTTTGCGCCGTACAAATACCTAACGCTGCAGCAACCGCATCAAAAAGCCGCCCAGTGGATGAAGCCATTGGGCTATTAATTCCTTTTTCAATTGCTTTTTGTAAGCCTTGCCAAGGAAATGACATTAAATAAGCGGCACTTTCTTGCTTTTGCCACTGGGGAACAAACTGTAAACAATGAGCAAGGAAATTACGCCATGGCTGGCGAGAAGCTAATTCCCCTCCCGGTAGTGCAACTGGAGGTAACCCCCCTAGATATTGACTGGACTTATAATCCACCAGTAAGCATTCACCTCCCCATAAGCGGTCGTCATCGCCATATCCCAACCCATCGAGAGCTAACCCAATAACTTTATTACTATTTAACGGTAAGCCATGCTCGGCCATTACCGCAGCAATATGCGCATGATGATGCTGCACTTTTAGTAATGGAATTTGTAATTGCTGTGATAACGCCTCCCCATAGCGCGTACTCACATAACTAGGATGCCTATCACTGACTATCGCTGCTGGCGTGAAACGATAAATAGATTCAAATAATGCAATCGCAGACTGATATTGTTCGAAAATATCCATGTCATCAAGATCGCCAAAATGTTGGCTCATTACCGCACTTTTGTCTCGCAATAAACAAAAGGTATTTTTAAGATCCGCCCCTAAGGCCAGTATTGATGGCGAATTTTCAAACCCTTCAGGTAAGTCAACGGCATCAGGAACATAGCCCCGCGCACGGCGGAGCATTTCCGCTTTCCCATCATGATAACGCACCAATGAGTCATCTGCACGTTGGACGATATCGCGATTATGAGTGAGGTAAAAGTCAGCGATATTGGCTAAATCTGCCAGCGCAGCTTGCTCACTCAACACAGGGGGCTTTCCAGATACATTTCCTGACGTCATCACTAATGGGCGATTAACTTGTGCCATTAATAGGTGTTGCAACGGATTAGACGGCAACATGACACCGACTTCCGCTAGGTTTGGCGCAATATATTGGCTTAATACATGATTTTTCCAATTTTTGATCAATACAATCGGGGCTGCTGGGCTTTTTAATAATGCACATAGCCCATCACTAGGCGGCATATTGTGCAACTCTAACCAATTCAGTGATGGGATCATTACCGCCAGTGGCTTAGTTGGGCGGCATTTACGAACGCGCAAAGCCTCTACCGTCTCATCATGACTCGCATCACAAGCAAGGTGAAAGCCCCCGATCCCTTTAATAGCAACAATTTTCCCTGCCAATAGCTGTTGAGCAGCCAAGAGTAATGCGTTCTCTTTATTTGCAATCGTTTTTCCTGATGAGTCGCATAATTTAATTTCAGGGCCACACACCGCGCACGCATTGGGTTGTGCATGAAATCGTCTATCTGCTGGGGATTGATATTCCTCTAAACAATTAGGGCACAAGGGAAAATCAGCCATTGCGGTATTGGGCCTGTCATAAGGCATATGGCGAATTATCGTGAAACGCGGGCCGCAATGCGTGCAATTTATGAATGGGTAATGAAAGCGCCTATTTGATGGAGTGAAAAGCTCTTGTTGGCATGCATCGCAAGTGGCGGCATCAGGGATCACTTGGGTATCCATTTTGCCTTCACCACTACGGCGAATAGTAAATGCGTTGGGTAATTTATCCCATTGAAAAGATTGCGGTTCAATACTTTCTATATGGGCTAACGGTGGGCAGTTTTGGTACAATAACTGGGTAAATTCAGTGATATCCGAATCAATACATAAGCGCACTAGCACCCCTTCGCCATCATTACAGACATCACCTAATAGTTTGCATTGGTGGGCTAATTGCCAAACATAAGGGCGAAACCCGACCCCCTGAACTTTCCCTTTAATGCGTAACTGTATACCACTTTTCACTGAGATATCCTCTTACCACTGTAAGGATATTTTCGCGCTAAAACATAAAAAAAGCTTCACTTGAGATCAAGAAAAGTCGTGGAAGTACAATTGACCGATTCATTTTTCAAAAACCGATTCATTAATTAGCAATACAATAATGATTGCATTAAAAAATAGAGCCTATCATTTATTCATTAAGAATTCTAAACAGTCTTAAATATAAACTTAAAATCCAATTTAACTTGAATGCGTAAACAATATAACTTTCGCTATTAAATAATATTAGAATTATAGCTAATTTGATTAATTATTTTCAGAATTATTCTCTATAAATCAACATAAATAACCTTTCTAAATCATTCACCTAGTCCATAAGAACGATAGTATCCCGTCATACATAAACGTAGACTCATTCACATATTAACAATATAGCAACATCTTGGGATAAATGAATATTATTCATATAAAAAAACTCAATCTATTAATAATATAAAGAGGTGATACTTTGAAATTAAAACAACTTTTCGTTTCTCTTTCTATCGGTGCTGCGCTATTTGGTGCTAGCCATCTAGCTAGTGCAGATGAAATTATTACGCTTGGAACAAAAGGCGGTCCTTCCTTATTAAATGAAAAACGTTTGCCGCAATCTACAGCATTTATCAAGAACGATAAAATATACCTATTTGATGCAGGATACGGAGCAAGTTTGCGATTAGTTCAATCAAAAGCCCCATTAAAAAACCTTGATTCTATCTTTATTACCCACCTTCACAGTGACCATGTTGCCGATTACCCAGCCCTACTGTTAAATGCCTGGAACAGTGGTTTAAACCATAATATCGCTGTTTATGGTCCTGTTGGAACGGAAAGTATGACAAAAGGTGTTTGGGATACATTTAGTCGCGATATTGATTTACGCGTTAAAGATGAAGGTAAACCTGATTTGCGCCAAATGGTTACAGCAAAAGATATTCAAGAAGGGTCTGTACTCAAGAATGATGATGTCGAAATTAGTGCCTTATTTGTTCCACACCCACCTTTTAACTCAGACGAAGCCCTCGCTTATAAAATACAATCTGGCGGAAAAACTATCGTTATTACCGGTGATATGATTGATAATAGCCAACTCATTGAATTTGCTAAAGATGCTGACTATTTAATCAGTGAAGTCGTCTTAGTTTCTGGGGTGGAAAATTTAGCAAATCGTATCGGCAACGGTTCAACGCTGGCAAAAGCGATTATTTCCCACCATACGACCGCAGAAGATGTCGGCAAAATAGCCCAACAAGCCAATGTAAAACACCTTGTACTTACCCACTTAGTTCCTGCAGATGACCCATCCATTACCGACGATGTGTGGATTAATGAAGTGAGAAAACAATACTCAGGTCCAGTAACGGTCAGTAAGGACTTACAACGTTTTGAGGTGAAATAGTTTATTTGAATATATCATCAATAGGATATTGCATGTAATCTCTTAATATCCTATTGATATTAACTTATATACTGAGCCTATTATCCTATAGCTTATTTTTCACTTTTCTCCATAACTCATCCCCCCAAACACCGTAAATGAGTAGTCCTATTTGAATAAATCTTTCACAAGTTTCTCATATGAAACCAAACTCCATCATAACCTCGACACGCCCCACATTTTGAAACGAATATTTTACATACAGCCAACATTTGATTGACTAATAATCATCCATACAATTAATCTGGTTTTAAATAAAAAACAATGTTTCACCTATGAAACAAAATGTTACAGCACATTCAAAAGGAGAAAACCATGAGCTGGGTTGCAGTCTGCGATATCTCACAAGTTCAAGAAGAATTTCCTTTTTCCGCCAAAGTTGATAATGCCGAAATTGGGATCTTCTTAGTTGAAGACCAATATTATGCCTTAGAAGATGTTTGCCCACATGCCTACGCTCTGTTAAGCCAAGGTTTTGTTGAAGATGGCAAAGTGGAATGCCCATTACATGAAGCCGTTTTTGATATTAAAACAGGTAAATGTTTACGCGAACCCGGTGGGCGAGATCTCAAAACCTACCAAACACGCGTTCACGACAACCAAATCGAAATCAGTTTGATTGAGGAGTAGAAATGGAACCCATTCAAAATTTCAACCCGTATTTGCCGGCGAATAACCAAATCATCCCAGCGCGAGAAGGCGGTAAAGGCAGTATTCAGGCACCAGGAAGTGCACCGAATATCGTTTGGCAAACACGTTCACGTCTCCCAGATGAATATGAAAATAAACTTATTTTTGCACTGGAAACGCTATTCGCCGCAGGCACTGAATCACTTGAAGAATTAGTTAGCGCATTAAATCAACAACAATTATATGACCGACAAGGGCACCCTTGGTCTACCAGCAGTTTCCGCGAATTTCTTCTTGTCAATGGTTACTAATACATTGTCATAAAAAGAAAATAAAACAAAAACACTTTTGATAAACGGAAGCAAATGATGACAACGAATACACAACTTCAAAACTATCAAGATTACCTCGATGTCGGATTACGAGGGCAATGGTACCCCGTATTATCCAGTTGGGAAGTGAGCAGCGACCCCATCGGTATTACCCGTTTAGAAGAACAAATTGTCCTTTGGCGTGATGATAAAGGCCAAATTCACGCACTAGAAGACAGATGCCCACACCGCGGAGCCCGTTTATCAATGGGTTGGAACCTAGGTGAACGTATTGCCTGTTGGTACCACGGCGTCGAAGTCGGTGGTGATGGCGTCGTTAAAGATGTTCCAGCGGTCAGTCAATGCCCTCTTGAAGGTCAAAAATGTTTAAAAACCTATCCCGTTCAAGAAATTCATGGCGCTATCTTCCTCTATTTTGCGGTAGTTGACGGTGAAACACCTCCAGCCCTTGAGTTTCCTGAAGAGTTAGCTGATGACGAAAACCATAGCAATTTCCTCTGCACTGCATCGTGGAAATGCAATTACCAATATGCATTAGAAAACGTGATGGACCCAATGCATGGCACCTATCTCCATTCATCATCACACTCAATGGCAGAAGGTGATAAACAATCAGAAATGATCCTAGAAGCAACAAAAAATGGGTTTATTTTCCGTAAAAATGACCAAATTGGTGTCAACTTCGACTGGGTGGAATTTGCGAGTACAGGAGCAAATTGGCTACGTTTATCTATCCCATATCAAAAACGCTTCGGCCCTGGCGGGCACTTTTGGATTATCGGCATGGTCGTACCTGAAGACCGTCACCTCACTCGAGTTTTCTTTTGGCGTATTCGCAAAGTGAAAGACTGGCAACGTGATTTATGGCGCTTTATGTACCGCAACCGCCTAGAAGGGCTACATTGGGATGTCCTAGAACAAGATCGCATTATTTTGGAAAACCTCACACCAAATGCACGGGATAAAGAGTTTCTTTATCAACACGATGTGGGGTTATCTCGCCTACGCCGCATTATGCAACGTGAAGCGAAGAAACAGTTTGACTTAATAAACAATAAGGAAACTGAAAATGCATGATGTCTTGTCAGGAAAACGCATCGTAATCACAGGCGCTGCAAGAGGGCTTGGCTTTAGCTTTGCACAAGCCGCTGCAGAGCAAGGCGCTCAAGTTATCTTGTGTGACATCCTCGAACAGCGATTACAAGAAAGTGTCGAGTCCTTACAACAACAAGGTTTTGAAGCCCAAGGTGTTTCTCTCGACTTAGCGGATCCTGACTCAATCACTCATGCATTCGACAGTATTGGCCAACAAGGTGCAATTGATGGGCTGATTAATAATGCGGCTCTGGCAACAGGAGTGGGTGGAAAACTGCTCGATGAATATGACTTGGCGCTATGGGATAAGGTTATGACCGTCAATGTCAGAGGAACGTGGCTAGTCACCAAAGCTGCTCTTCCTTTTTTAAAGCAGAGCTCCCGCGGGAAAATTATCAATATTGCTTCTGACACCGCACTTTGGGGAGCTCCCAAGCTGATGGCCTATGTCGCCAGTAAAGGGGCTATCATCAGTATGACACGCTCAATGGCACGTGAACTCGGAGTTCACCGTATTTGCGTCAACGCGATTGCTCCGGGACTCACAAAAGTCGAAGCGACCCAATACGTCCCAGCCGAGCGCCACCAGCTATATGAAAATGGCAGAGCATTACAAGGGGAGCAGATGCCCGAAGACGTTACAGGAACCGCTTTGTACTTGCTTTCGCCTATGGCTGATTTTGTTACAGGACAGCTAATCCCAGTTAATGGTGGCTTTATTTTTAACTAATTTCGCCATTTTGTCGGTAAAGAGGTGAGGACCATGAATTCAACATGTAAATATCTGGTACCCGGTTTGGAAAAAGGGCTACAGCTTCTTTTGCTACTTGCAGAACAGCACCGTGAGCTCACATTTGCCGAGATCCTTCGCTTAGTCGATATGCCCAAAGCAACGGCTTACCGTGCGATCCAAACCTTAGTGCACTTGGATTTCCTCGTCCAACACCCGCGTACTGGGGCATTTTCATTAGGCCGCAAAGTACTCAGCCTTGGTCTTGGCTATATTGCATCGCTCGATTTAACCCAGTTAGGCCAGCCCATTATCGAGCAACTCAGAGACCGAAGCCAATGTAACAGCCATTTAGTCATTCGAGATGGCCGAGACATTATTTACATCGCCAGAGTCAGTGGCGCAGAATCAAAAATTAACCATGTTAGCGTAGGCACGCGTTTATTAGCCCATCGAACCTCACTCGGTCGTATGCTACTCAGTGGGTTAACTCGCGCTGAATTCGATGCACTTTACCCAGACGATGAGCTACCCGACAACGCAGGCAGCAAGCAGGAATTTTGGCAAATGATCCAAGCTGACAAACTGCGAGGCTATGTGATTGGTGAATCATTTTATCGTCGAGGAATTTCATCCATTGTTTACCCTGTTTATAACCAAGCGAATGGCGTAGAAGCGGTGATTAGCATCATGGTGCCAATGAATAGCATCCCTGCACAAGAGTGCCGGCGATTACAAAATGAAGTGAGCTATGCAGCCCAAAAACTCACTGAATTTATAGGTGGCATGAGCCAAGCAAAAGCCGTTTAGCGTTAACCGAATATCATCCACACATTTTTAGGTTTATTGCCATAAGCCTCAGGTTCTTTTTGCCCAAAAAAACCTTTGGCAATAACACCAATCGATAGAGGACTTTACAATGTCAGTGATTGGAATAGAAAAATTAGAATTTGGTGTTGAAGATATCCCTAGCTGCCAGAAATTTTTACATGATTTTGGCCTTCAAGCAGCCTCTGATAACGCCTCGTTATTCACCACGTTATCGGGTGCTGAAATACAGTTATTTTCCTACCAAGATCCAAATTTACCCGTACCTTTTGAAGCAGGTTCAACACTGCGTCGCATTACGTGGGGAGTTGAAAGCCCAGATAAACTCAAGGAGATCATTGAGAAAATTAGGCCTTGTGATGGTTTTCAACTGACGTCAAATGGCGCACAGTGCCGTGACCCAAATGGCATGACGGTCGCTTTCACTATTAGTAAACAAAAAACGGTTGAATTAGAGGTCACCGCTATCAACCAATGGGGAGATATTCGCCGCATTGATAAACCCAGCCCAGTTTACGAAAAAGCCACGCCAATTAACGTCGGTCACGTAGTATTTTTTGTTGATGACTTACCTTCTACAGAAGCGTTCTATTGCCAAAAACTGGGTTTTCAAGTTTCAGACCGTTATATCGACCGTGCCGTCTTTTTACGGACACAAATAAACGGTTGCCACCATAACCTGTTTTTGCTGAAGCTTCCTCATCGTGGCAGCGGCCTCAATCATGTCGCTTTTACGGTTCGTGATATCCATGAAGTGATTGGCGGCGGTCTGGCAATGAACCGCCATCAATGGAGCACCTTTATTGGTCCAGGCCGGCACCCTATCTCATCCGCTTACTTTTGGTATGTCAACAGCCCAACAGGTGGGGCTTTCGAATATTACACCAATGACGATTACCTAACCGATAAATGGCAGCCACGCGAACTAGAACATTCCTTAGTTTCATTTACGGAATGGGCTGTGGAAGGTGGTCTCGATTATGAAACTCGCCGCCAAGTTAAGGAGTAACGCCATGAGCTCATTAATCCAAGGCGGTATTGTCATTATCGGTGGGGGTCAGGCAGGTGGTTGGGCAGCAAAAACCCTACGCGATGAAGGTTATCAAGGTATTATTTCGGTGATCAGCGATGAAAACCATGATTTTTATGAGCGCCCACCGCTGTCTAAAGCCGCATTGACACAGGAGAGTTTTTCATTATCGCGCTTATTCAGCGAACAAGAAACTAATGCCTTAAATTTACAGTGGTTTCGCCCACTACGTGCCACCAAAATTGATAGCCAAACCCAATGTATTTATTTAAGTGATGGTCGTGCCATTACGTTTGACAAATTACTGCTCGCGACAGGCGGTCGGCCTCGCTACCTGTCGAATCGTTGGCAGCAACATCCACAAGTATTTGCCTTACGTTCATGGGATGACGCGCAGAAATTACGTAGTGCGCTGCTCTCTGCACAAAAAATTGCCATTATTGGTGGTGGTTGGATTGGCTTAGAAGTTGCCGCTTCCGCTCGAAAAATGGGGATTGATGTCACGATTTTTGAGCGGCAAAGCCGCTTATGCGAACGAAGTGTACCGCAGAATGTTTCAGAGGCTCTTGCATTACGCCACACACAAGCAGGTGTTCATGTCATAACCGATTGTGGAGATATCGAACTTGGCGAGCCGACAACAAGTGGATTACAAATTAGTTGCCAAAAACAGCCTTCGCAAAATTTCGATCTCGCTGTTATGGGGATTGGTGTTGAATTAAATCTCGAACTTGCCAAAGAAGCGGGTCTTGATGTTACCCACGGTATTGTGATTAATCACCAAGGGCAGACTTCTCACCCAAATATTTACGCTGCGGGCGACGTCGCTTGCCATCCAACACTGTCCTTATGTTTACAGTCATGGGCTTATGCGCAAAACCAAGCCATCACCACAGCAAAAGCCATGCTAAACCCGCAGTCTGAAGGGTTCAATGAACTCGCTTGGTTATGGTCAGATCAATACCAAGACAACATCCAAATTTTAGGTGTCCCAACCTCACAAAAATTAAAACATATTCAACGGTATACCCCTAATTCAGAGGTTCATTTTGCTTTAAATGAAAGCAATGAATTGGTGCAAATGATTGCATTTAATGATGCACGAGCCATCAAGCTAGGTAAACGTTGGATACAAGGCCACCGCAAATTGGACCCTTCACAACTTGCTGATCCCACATTTTCATTAATGTCACTGAAATAGTGCCCAGCAGGAGAAATCTCATGGCTAATCAGACTATAACCTTACAAAATTCAGAGCATGATCAAGTCGAGCAAGATGTTCCTGAAAAGATCAATTGGTTGATCCCTATCGGGCTGTTTTCCTGTGTACTACTGGCTTTCTTCGATAAAATCAGTATTGCAGCTCTATTTTCTGACGAAAAATTTCAGCAAGCTCTGGGAATTGATTTTGACCCAACCCGTTTGGGGTTACTGATGAGCGCATTTTTATTCGCTTATGGTGTTTCTTCCATGCTACTAAGCGGTATTGGCGATAAATTTCATCCCACCAAAATGCTGCTATTTATGATCAGTAGCTGGTGTTTTCTCATGATTTTTATGGGATTCACACACCACTATGGCACGATGGTTTTTCTGCGTGTATTGCTAGGAATTGCCGAAGGGCCTTTGCTGGCAATCGCTTACGCCATTGTACGCCGTACCTTTCCGCCAAAAATGCAAGCTCGTGCCACCATGATGTGGTTATTAGGTACACCGTTAGGCGCAGCATTAGGCTTTCCTATCTCATTGTATTTACTAAATAACTATGGTTGGCAAAGTACATTTTTTGTCATGGCCGCCTTTACTGTTCCTGTTTGGTGGCTTGTGGTGATTGGTATTCGCCATCCCAACTTAGTCAATCGTCAAGCTCAGACTAAAAACACAGCAGGTGAAACACTTCCAGCGGAGCAATTGGCCGCGATGCGAGCCCATAAAAAACGCTTATTCCAAAATAGCCATTTTTGGATTATCTGCATGTTTAATATCGCTTTTCTTATCTACCTTTGGGGAATGAATGGTTGGTTACCCAGTTATTTAATTAAAGGTAAATCCATTCACTTAGAACATGCGGGAATTCTGTCATCCCTTCCCTTTATCGCCATGTTATTTGGTGAAGCCATCGGAGCGTGGTTATCAGATCGCTACGATCGCCGCGCACTCGTTTGTTTTATTTCACTACTTGGTGCCGTGTTAGGCCTTGCTGGTGTGTTATTTCTCACTGGCACCTACAGCATCATTCTTATGATGGCATTTAGCATGTTCATGTGGGGGGCGGGCGCACCAAATATCTTTGCTCTACTCGCAAAAGCCACACAAAAGCAAGTCAGTGCATTAGCAGGCGGTATTTTCAATGGGTTAGGAAACCTTGCTGGCGCCGCTGCACCGCTGGCAATGGGAGTTCTTATTACCGTCACTCACACTATGGATAGCGGGTTGTTATTTATCGTCGTCATAGGTTTATTCGGCAGCTTGTTACTAGTGCCTTTACTGAAAAAATATTAATTCATTTTTTATTGGAGATAACACCATGTCACAACCGCAAATCAAACCACAAGATATTCCAATGGCACAATGGATTGAGTCACGCATTGCTCGCCTTGAAGGGCGTAAATATGACTGGAATGCCCTGAAATTCCAAGCGGATTACGACCCTAAATATCGCCGCGCACAAATGCGCTATATCGGCACGGGTGCGACTGGCGTTGCTAATGATGTCAACACCGTTCCCGCAGAGAACTTTACCTTCTCCACCATGGTTCTCCCTGCCAAGTGTGAAGGGCCATTACACCTCCACCCCGATGTTGAAGAAGTGTTCTTTATGTTGAAAGGCACCATCACGTTGTTTGTAAAAGATGGCGATGAAGAGTATGAAACCGTACTGAAAGAGCGTGACCTAATTTCAGTCCCTGCGGGCATTTATCGTGGTTTATTTAACCATGGGGAAGAAGAAGCCTTAATGTGCGTCATGATCGGGACACCAAAACCTGCGATCCCAACATATCCCGAAGATCACCCTTTATCAAAAGTTAAACGTAACTAACAGGAGTCGTCAGTGATGAATTTGCTCAATAAAAAACTCCCGGAACCACTGATAGCAGACTTTGGCCAATATCGTCTCAATTGGCGAGAAGCAGGCCAAGGGCACCCAGTGGTATTGTTGCATGGTATCAGCTCTGGATCTGCTTCATGGGTAAGCCAACTGACCAGTCCATCACTGACAAAACACTATCATCTCTATAGCTGGGATGCGCCCGGCTATTTAGAAAGCCGTGAGCTAGAGACGACAACGCCTACCGCTATTGATTACGCAAATGCATTGAATGCTTTTATTGACAAATTAGCCTTATCAAACATCGTGTTAGTGGGACACTCTCTTGGCGCCATAATGGCAAGTGCTTTTGCCTCGCAATATCCCAATAAAGTTAAAGGCTTAATCTTAGCGAACCCCGCGCAAGGTTATGCAACAAAAAGCCCTGACCAACAAAAACAAGTTTACCAACAGCGGCAAGATATTGTTTTGAGTTCTGGTATTGAGGCATATGCGCAAAATCGTGCTGCTGCTTTGTTATCCGCCAACGCAACCACTGAGAAAGTCAATTGGGTTCAACAGAACATGAAGAAGCTCAACCCTAAAGGCTTCTTAGCCGCGGCGTGGATGCTAGCCCATGACGATATCAGCCAATATTTAAATCGCTATGATGGCCCATTGGAAATACTGGTTGGCACAGAAGATACCATTACGCCACCAGCACAAGTAGAGCAACTCGCACGCCAAAAAAACTGCCCCTATTTCCTGATAAACCAAGCGGGGCACGCCAGTTATTTAGATGCGCCAGATGCCTTTAACAACCATTTACAACAATTTTTAGAGACGCTCTATTGCCAAGCAGAATAAAGGAAGACTCATGAATTTACAGTTAAATAACCGTGTTGCTGTCGTGACAGGAGGAAGCTCCGGCATCGGCTTTGCAACCGTCAAACTCTTACTGGATGAAGGCTGTAAAGTGGCATTCTGCGGTCGTGATCAAGACAAACTCCAGCAAGCGCTTACAACATTACGAGAACATTACCCTCAAGGGCATTTTATCGCACAACCTTGTGATGTTCTTGATAAAACACAAACCGAAGCTTTCGCAAAACAGGTTCATCAACAATATGGGCACGTCGATATATTGATAAACAACGCAGGGCAAGGCTATGTCGCAAGCTATAGCAATACCCCCGAAGAAGCATGGTTACACGAAGCCCAGTTAAAACTATTTGGTGTAATTAACCCGGTGAATGCTTTCTTGCCACTCTTAGAGCAATCAAATATTGCTTCTATCACCTGTGTCAATTCACTGCTGGCCTTACAGCCTGAACCACATATGGTCGCCACCTCGGCGGCTCGGGCAGCATTATTAAACATGACGCTAAACTTGTCGAAAACACTGTTACCCAAAGGGATCCGTGTGAACTCTATTTTACTTGGCATGGTGGAGTCCGACCAATGGCGACGTCGCTTCGACAATCGCAGTGATAAAAATCTCGATTGGGAACAATGGATTGGTGATATCGCTAAAAAACGAGGTATTCCAATGCAACGTTTAGGAAAACCCGAAGAGCCCGCACGTGCCTTAGTCTTTTTAGCCTCCCCCATGGCGTCGTTTACCTCGGGTGCCGCTTTAGATGTTTCTGGTGGCTTTAGCCACCATATTTAAAGGATTTAACGATGAAAACACTCATGTTGATTGGTTATGGTGCAATGGCTCAAGAAGTGATTACTCGCTTACCTAATGAGATAGCCCTGCGTTACATTGTTGCCCGGCCCCATCACCATCAAGCCATTTTGGAACGCTTTAAAGGGGCAGTCACCCCCATCGATAACCTTGACAATAATATCATTCCACCGGATTTAGTGTTGGAATGTGCGGGTCACCAAGCCGTTAAACAATATGCACCAACGGTACTAGAAAGAGGCTGGACACTGGCCATTATCTCAACGGGAGCCCTTGCTGACACGGACTTTGAACAACACTTGGTCGCCTTAACCCAACGCCACCACAGCCAGTTAATTCCACTGACTGGCGCTGTTGCTGGTCTTGATGGCCTACGTGCCGCAAAAGAGGCGAATATCACCCATGTGACCTACCTGTCACGTAAAAGCCCTGCAAGTTGGCGCAATGGCGCGGCTGAGCGTTATGTCGATTTATCACAAGTGACACAGCCCACGGTGTTCTTTAGTGGCAGTGCCCGTGAAGCGGCACTGAATTTTCCAGCGAATGCCAATGTGGCTGCCACTGTTGCACTGTATGGCATAGGGATGGATGCCACCCAAGTACAATTGGTTGTTGACCCGACTACCACACAAAACTCACACCGTATTGATGTTACGGGCGATTTTGGCCATTTCTGCATTGAACTCAATGGAAATCCACTACCTTCAAATCCGAAAACATCGATGTTAGCTGCTTTAAGTGCTGTTGAAATTTGTCGTCGAGTCGCTGAACACCGAGCTATTTAATAGGAGCCCTATTATGAACAAAATGGATATTTTTGTTGGCGGTAAATGGCAGCTAGGTCGCGGGCCTGAAATGCAATCGCGTTTTCCGGGGGATAACCAGGTGATTGCAATCCTTAACAGTGCAAGTTTGGAAGATGTCGAAGATGCCGTAATTACGGCAGATAAGGCATGGAGATCGCCTTCTTGGCGTAATCTTCCCGCTCACCAGCGGGCAACTATCTTGTACAACGTGAGTCGCTTAATTGATGAAAACTGCGAAACATTAACTCAATTACAAACTTTGGATAACGGCAAGCCTTGGGCAGAAGCACGTGGCTTAGTGATGAGCGCAGCAGCAACCGCTCGCTACTTTGCGGCGGTTTGTGAAGTTTCAGGTGGTGAACTTCCTCCTCGTCGCCAGCCAGAGCTGATGACCATAAGTACCTACCAACCTATTGGCGTGATCGCTGCAATCACGCCATGGAACTCCCCGATTGCCAGTGATATGCAAAAAATTGCCCCAGCGATTGCGGCCGGTAACGCGGTCATCTTAAAACCCGCGGAAGCCACACCTCTAATTTCATTAAAATTGGCTGAGTTATTTGAGCAAGCAGGTTTACCCAGCGGCCTGTTGAGTGTGCTACCGGGTAAAGGTTCGATTGTCGGTGATGCACTGGTTCGCCACCCTCTGGTGAAAAAAATCTCCTTTACAGGTGGCACCAATACCGGACGACAACTGGCTCATATTGCAGCGGATAAACTTATCACCACGTCACTTGAACTTGGGGGAAAATCCCCAACTATCGTGTTGTCAGACGCTGACCTTGATATCGCTGCACATGGTGTTTGTTACGGTATCTTTAGTTCGATGGGGCAAGCATGCATCGCCGGTTCGCGCCTATTTGTGGCTAAAGATATCTACTCATCCTTTATGGAAAAGCTAACACAATTGACCCGCAACCTGATTATTGGTGACCCAAGGCAAGAGCGTGTTCATCTAGGGCCATTAATTTCCCCTTCGCACCGAGATAGCGTCAGAAACTATGTCGAACAAGCCGTTCAGCAAGGGGGGAAGATCCGTATTGGTGGAACTGCACCCGCTGACCCGGCACTCAAAGATGGCAACTACTTTTTACCGACGATTATCGAAGGCTTAAATAACCAATCTACGGTTTGCCAAGAGGAAATTTTCGGCCCCGTGCTCGTCGTAATGCCATTTGATGATGAAGAAGACCTCATTCAGCAAGCTAATGATTCTGTTTATGGGCTTGCCGCAGGTATTTGGACAAAAGATTACACTCGAGCATTTAAGCTCGCCGATGCGCTTGATGTCGGCACTGTTTGGGTCAATACCTACAAAGTTTTTTCTATTTCAACGCCATTTGGCGGCTTTAAAGAAAGTGGCATTGGCCGTGAAAAAGGCCTTGAAAGCCTCAATGCCTATATGCAACAAAAAAGCCTATTTCTGGCACTTAACCCACAACCAAACCGTTGGTGTGAATAGCAAATCCGTCACCGGATTATGGCAGCATTGAGGAGAATAAAATGTCTGAAATGATTACAGTTGGCGAAGCTATCGCCAGAACACTTGAACAATACCAAGTCACAACGGTTTATGGGGTTATTTCAATTCATAACTTACCCATAGCAGATGCTATCGGGCGCCGGGACGTGATTGATTTTACGCCAAGTCGTGGGGAGGCAGGGGCCGTCACCATGGCGGATGCCCATAGCCGTTTTAGTGGCTTAGGGGTAGCGCTAACCAGTACAGGTGCAGGTGCTGGAAATGCTGTAGGATCAATGATTGAAGCTATGAATGCATGCTCCCCCATGATCCACATTACAGGCCAAGTTGAAAAAGCTTATCTGGATATGGACGCAGGGTTTATTCATGAAACACATGACCAACTCGGCTTTTTACGTTCGAGTTCAAAGCACGCTTTTCGTGTTCATACCCCCGAACAAGCCGTCGCCACGCTGCATAAAGCCATTCAAGTTGCTCAAACTATACCTTGTGGCCCTGTCTCTATCGAGATCCCAATTGATATTCAAAGTGCGCAAGTGCCATTATCTGTACTGAGTGCACCACTTCCCCCTTATAGGTTGCCTGACAGTTGTACATCGTTAGTCAATGCAATTTGGGACAAACTTCAACACGCTGCACAGCCGTTATTGTGGGTTGGCGCAGGAGCCCTACAAGCAAAAGATGCTGTCAAACGCCTTGCTGATGCAGGTATTGCCGTCATCAGCAGTACCCATGGACGAGGTATTTTATCGGATGACCATCCATTCAGCTTACGCGCTTTTCATAATGCAGATTCCGTTGATGCATTAATGCGTTCATGCGATTTAACTATCGTCGCAGGCTCACGTTTACGCAGTAATGAAACCAAAACATGGTCATTACCTTTGCCACACCCCATCATTCAAATCGATATAAACCCACTCGCCGCCAATCGCAACTATTTAGCTGACTTGACGGTAACTGGGGATTGTAAAAGTTTACTTGAAGCACTTGCCGATAAAATCGAACAAGCCAAGCGCCCTATCTCTACTCAGTGGAAAAAACAAGTGCAAGAGGCCGTACAGCAGGCTGAAGAACAACTAAGGCAACAATGTGGCCCTTATAGCCAACTCAGTGATGCCGTAGAGCAAGTCTTACCTAGCGATGGTATTTTTGTCCGCGACATTACGGTATCAGGGAGTTTATGGGGAAGCCGTTTACTCAAAGCGACCCAGCCAATGCACAACATTCACTCCTTAGCAGGCGCAATCGGGCTAGGACTCGCCATGGCAATTGGCAGTGCCAAAGCAAACCCTAATGTACCTGTTATTGGCTTAGTTGGTGATGGCGGGTTAATGTTAGGCGTAGGCGAATTGGCCACTATGGCACAAGAGCAGCTCCCAATTGTATTGATTATTATGAATGACCAAGGTTATGGCGTAATGCGAGGTATTCAGGAAAAATATTTCTCAGACCGCCAATACTATAATGAGTTACTCACCCCTTCATTTAGTCAATTAGCTCAATCGATGGGGATTCAAGCATTTACGATAGATAAAGCCACCGATTTTCAATCAACGCTCCGCCAAGCTGTCGACTTGAAGCAACCTGTTGTCGTTGAAGTGTTAATGAATCATATTGGTACAATGAATTTTTCAGGCCCCCCACAGAAAAAGTTATTTTAACTTTCACCATGGTTAGGGTGGCAATAAGCTACCCTATTTCATTGATAGATAATGATGCAAACGATTAAAGCCATCTGCTTTTTAAATTATTATAGTGGGGAACTATAGCACCCGACTAAGATTATAAATTTGGCTTAAAATATTGCGTATAAATAGAAACCGCTTGCTCTTTTAAGATGCCTTTAACCACTTCAGGTTTAAAGGGGCTTTTGTCGAAGATTTCATCACTCCCCAACATAATATTAAAACCGGCAATCTCGGCTAGTTCATCATGAGAAAGACTATAAACCATCCGACCTAATTGGCTCCATACCATTGCACCGGAACACATACAACACGGCTCACAACTGGTGTACAGCGTATAATCGGATAAATCCATGACTTTATGTTCAGAACAATACTGGCGTATGAGACCCAACTCCGCATGATAGGTTGGGTCACTTTCAGTATGAATATGATTTTCACCTGTCATAACGACTTGGTTATTTTTAACTAATACTGCACCAAAGGGTTCATTGCCATTTTTCGCAGCATCCGTTGCCAAAGCCAAAGCTTGCGTCATAAACTGAATATCTAGCGCATTTTGCTGCTCATTGTTGTTAAGCTTATTTTCCATATACACACCTTTTATGCATAAATTAATTTAATTTTAAAATAACCTAAATAGGTTATATCAAGTCTAGTTATGAATTAATACAAAATAACCTGCGTGTGCACAATTTCCTTGCACATTTGGGAGATGCAAAATATTTGCCCATGTTTTGTTAGTACAAGGGTGCTACTGAAACTATCAAGCTTAAATATATGAAAAGGATTTCAATAGATTCAATCTTTAGGTCACCAAAAGAATTGCAATATCAATCACATAATTTCAAAAAACCAGTAAATATACGAATTAACAAGAAATGAAAAGCTGAAATGAATTACAAAAGTATTTAGGGGTAATTAGCGTGATATGCTTTAGAAAAACAAAAAAGCCACTTACGATGAAGTGGCTTAATGCGCTGATTTAACAGCTAAAATTTGGTGGCCCCTGCTGGACTTGAACCAGCGACCAATCGATTATGAGTCGACTGCTCTAACCAACTGAGCTAAGGGGCCAAAGTGGAGAGGATTATACGTGTAGTTTTAGCTTAGGTCTAGTGTTTCGAAACCGTATGCTGAAATTGTGTTCAACTCAATCCCTCCACTTATAATTCAATGCGATAGCATAAGCAATTGCTATCATTTGAAAGTCGTTTCCTGCAATTTTAATGAGCTCTACTCTTTTTTATTTAAATCAGTTTCTCACACCTTATCTATATTTAACTTTTACCAATATCAAATTAATAATAAAAACAACATCATAATGGCAACTAAACTTATTAAAAGCTCTTAATTCAAATAATTGATATAAAACAATATTTTTACATTCAGACCTCACAATATAGTTTATAGATAATTCGCATATAGGACAGAAATGATGAAAAAAGTACGTGTAGTTCAATATGGTTGCGGAAAAATGGGTAAATTTTTGATCCGTTACTTGTAAGAACATGGTGCTGACGTTGTGGCGACTTTTGAAATCAATAAAGCGGTTATTGGCAAAAATATAGGCGAAATCACAGGAGCGAGGCCAACAGAGGTTAAAGTACAAGCGCTACATAAAGCAGCGAAATGTTAAAGCTTGATGTTGGAATCATCGCCCACCTTTCGGTGGGCGATTACTGGCACCTAATCTTAGCGCGGTTTCACCATCTGCCATTCTAAGTGATGTTTTATCGACGGCCATTCTGATTCGATAATGCTATATACACAGCTATCACGTAGCTCACCTGTTTTAGTTTTCATATGGTTGCGCAAAATACCATCGAGCTTGGCCCCTAAACGTTCAATAGCTCGACGACTTTGGCTATTTAAAAAGTGCGTACGAAACTCCACTGCAACGCAATTTAATTCCTCAAAAGCATGCTTTAACAGCAAATATTTAGCCTCTGTATTTAATGCAGTGCGTTGTACTTCGACCCCATACCAAGTGGCACCGATTTCAACCCGTCTTACCGCATGGTCCACACGGTTATAAGAAGTAATACCAACAGGCTTACCAGTGCGTTTATCAATCACCACAAAAGGTAAACATTCCTTTTTCTGGAAATTTTCCAGACGCTTTTCCACATCTTGAGAAAAATGCTCAGGCTCAGGAACTAAGGCATACCACAAATTATTTAACCCATCTCGTCGAATGATATCTGCCAGTTCGACATCATATTGGTGAGATAGAGGTTCAAGGCGAACGTATTCACCTTCTAAAGTAATAGCTTGGCAAATCTCTTTCATCATTGTTTCCCCTATATCGTTCTTTATGCTGTGTGTCTCTTTTTTTAATCTCTGTTTATGACATAAAAATAAAAAAACACCTATTTTTTATGACACTCAGCTATTTAACCGAAAACATATGATAAAAATCACAAAATTTTAACATCTTTACCAAATTGCAGCTTCATTACGCTACAGTTGACTCATCTGACCTGTTAATGAAATCCCGAATGGGAGTATAATAATGAGCAATTTTCCACACCTTTTTACCCCGCTTGATTTAGGCCACACTATCCTAAAAAATCGCATTTTGATGGGCTCGATGCATACTGGGCTTGAAGAGCACCCGCAAGGCAGTGAACGACTGGCACATTTCTATCGCTTACGCGCCGAAAATGGTGTCAGCCTCATCATTACCGGTGGCATCGCCCCCAATCCTGAAGGGGCGCTTACCGCACATGGCGCGGTACTAAATGATGAAAAACAGCTGTCATTTCATCAACAAATCACGGATGCCGTCCACCAAGCTGACGGTAAAATCGCCTTACAAATTTTGCATGCAGGGCGCTATGGGCTACACCCCAAATTAGTTGCCCCAAGCCCTATTCAAGCTGAAATTATTCCATTCGCCCCCAGAGAGCTCTCAACTGATGACGTTGAAAAAACGATTGATGACTTTGTGACAACAGCCAAACTCGCTCAACAAGCAGGCTATGATGGTGTCGAAATTATGGGCTCCGAAGGCTATTTAATTAACCAATTCATCACCAAACGTACCAACCATAGAACCGATAAATGGGGTGGAAGTTACACAAACCGAATTCGTTTTCCTATTGAAATCGTACGGCGAATACGGGAAGCTGTTGGCGCTAACTTTATTATTATTTATCGACTTTCCATGTTGGATTTAGTTGAAGAAGGTTCAATATGGGAAGAAATCGAATTACTCGCCAAACAAATTGAAAATGCAGGCGCCAGTATGATTAACACGGGTATTGGTTGGCACGAAGCTCGAATACCGACGATAGCAACGCAAGTTCCCCGTAGTGCATTTAGTTGGGTTACCCAGAAATTAATGGGAAAAGTGAATATTCCGCTGATAACCACTAACCGCATCAATGACCCTTTTGTTGCAGAACATATTATTGCCAATCATCAAGCCGATATGGTTTCAATGGCTCGGCCGTTTCTGGCTGATGAAGCGTTTGTTCGTAAAGCGGCAGAAAATAGAGCAGACGAAATCAACACCTGCATTGGCTGCAACCAAGCCTGTCTCGACCTCATTTTTAGTGGCAAACTGGCCAGTTGTTTAGTTAACCCACAAGCCGTTAGAGAAATGGATTACCCCAACGAAAAAGCCCCACAGAGTAAATCTGTTGCAGTTGTTGGCGCAGGGCCTGCTGGGTTGTCTTGTGCAATTTACGCGGCAAAACGGGGGCATCGCGTCACTTTGTTTGAAAAATCTAACCACATAGGTGGGCAATTTAACCTCGCAAAGCAAATACCCGGTAAAGAAGAGTTTCATGAAACTATCCGTTACTTCTGCCGACAACTAGAACTATTACATATTGATGTACGCCTTGAACACCAAGCCGATGTTGACTGTTTATCGGGATTTGATGAGGTCATTATTGCAACGGGCGTCACCCCACGGAAAATCCAGCTCGAAGGCATTGAACACCATAAAGTCATTTCTTATATCGATGTCATCACCAAACAGCGTTCTGTTGGTAAAAGCGCCGCTATTATTGGTGCTGGAGGGATTGGCTTTGATGTTGCTGAATTGCTAACCCAGGAAGGGAAAAGTAGCAGTTTAGATACTTCACTATTTAATAAAGAGTGGAATATTGATACCTCAATTCATTCTAAAGGTGGCGTATTCCCCCCACAAAAAGTCCCTATGGCATCAGCCCGTCAATTGTACTTATTACAGCGTAAAAATAGTAAAGTTGGGGCAGGCCTTGGTAAAACGACGGGTTGGGTTCACCGTTTATCACTGATGAAACGTGGTGTTCATATGCTAAATGGTGTTGAATACATGCGAGTTGATGACGAAGGGCTCCATATTCGCTATCAAGATAAAACGCAGTGCCTTCCCGTTGACAATGTGATTTTATGTGCAGGACAAGAGCCTTACCGTCCATTAAAAATACAATTAGCAGAACGTGGCATTAATGCCCATGTTATTGGCGGTGCTGATGTAGCAGCCGAGCTTGACGCTCGCCGCGCAATTGAACAAGGAATGAAAATCGCGTATCAGCTTTGATTGCTCGTTCTGTTGGTGAGGTTTGTCACTGACAATTAACCGTATTTTCAAAAATAAAGGCAGAGATTGTTTTCACGATCCCTGCCTTTTTATTTAGTTCACTTGCTCATTAATCACGGTGAGATAACCGCGCTTCCGCGTTCGCCAGTTTCTCATCTTCCGCTAAACACACCGCCGCAGTAAATAACACGTCAGTTGAAGAATTAAGCGCCGTTTCTGCTGAATCCTGTAACACGCCAATCATCACACCAACTGCGACCACTTGCATCGCAATCTCATTTGAAATACCAAACATGTTACAAGCTAATGGGATCAGCAATAGTGAGCCCCCCGCAACCCCAGAGGCGCCACATGCACAAACTGCTGCCACAACACTTAATAATAATGCCGTTGGGATATCAACAGGGATCCCTAACGTATGTACCGCAGCTAACGTCAGAACAGTAATCGTTACCGCTGCACCTGCCATATTGATTGTTGCACCTAATGGGATAGAAACAGAGTAGGTATCTTCATGCAGATTCATACGACGACACATCCCCATATTCACAGGAATATTCGCTGCAGAACTACGTGTAAAGAATGCCGTTACCCCACTTTCACGTAAACAAGCGAAAACTAATGGATATGGGTTGCGTTTCATTTTCCAATACACAATTAGTGGATTAACAATGAAAGCAACAATTAACATACAGCCAATTAATACTGCGAGAACATGTATATAGCCTTTTAAGGTTGCAAAGCCTGTCGTTGCGATAGTTGAAGCAACTAAGCCAAAAATCCCTAAAGGCGCTAAGCGGATCACAACACGTACCAGTTGTGTTACTGCATTAGAAAAGTCATGAACTAAATTTTTTGTGGTTTCATTTGCATGGCGCAGCGCAATACCCAGCCCGATCGCCCACGCTAATATACCAATATAATTACCCTTAATCAGTGCGTCGACAGGATTCGCAAATATATTGATTAGCAAACCTTTTAACACTTCGGCAATATTACCCGGTGGATTTAACTGTGTATCCCCCACGGCTAAAACTAAACTTGACGGGAACAGGAAAGAACCAATAACGGCAACAACCGCGGCAAAAAATGTTCCCAAAATATACAACACCAGGATCGGTTTGATATTGGTTTTTTGCCCTTGACGATGGTTAGCAATGGATGACATCACTAACACCCATACCAATACCGGAGCAACCGCCTTTAACGCACTAACGAATAAATCCCCTAACAACCCGACACTTTTTGCAGCAGATGGCCATAACCATGCAAGCAAAATACCCGCGACCAAGCCAACCAGTATCTGTTTGACTAGACTACCTTGGCTAATAACTCGCCATAACCCTGTTTTATTTGTATCCATAATAGACCTATATTATTTATCTTTATTAGGAATTAAATGTGTTTGCACAGCAAGTATAAGGAATAATAGTCGCCTGAAAAGGCAATTATTCAAAATATACACAATGATTGACTTTGTTTAACAAACATTTTACATAACTGTGATCTCAATAGAGTTTTGTTTCTTATAGTAGAATGAGAGGAGTAAAATGGTTGAGTATTTTCATAGGGTTAAAAAAAATCCCCTACTTTTACAGTAGAGGATTTAAAAATAAAAAAGTTAAATTAACTTTTTGCTTCGTTACGTTTATTAACAATGGCATTAATGATTAACGTTACGACTAAGATTGAGGCAATTACCCCCAACGAAATCGGCGTTGGAATATGGAAAATATCAATCAATAGCATTTTTATACCGATAAAGCTTAAAATTACTGCTAAGCCGTATTTTAGCATTGAGAACTTTTCAGCAACTCCAGACAACAAGAAATACATCGCACGTAGGCCTAAAATGGCAAATAAGTTCGATGTTAAAACAATGAATGGGTCAGTCGTTACCGCAAAAATAGCAGGTATGCTGTCCACCGCAAATATCACGTCACTAATTTCAACTAAAATCAGCACTAAAATAAGTGGGGTCGCAAATAGGACACCATTACGTTTAATAAAGAATTTTTCACCATGCAATTCATCCGTCATACGTAAATGAGAACGAACCCATTTTACTAACGGTTTATCCGTGATTGGCGAGTCATCTTCTTTAGCAAAAGCCATTTTCAAACCAGTAAATAGCAAAAACAAGCCAAATACATATAAAATCCAGCTAAATTGTGTGACTAACCAACTACCTGCAAAAATCATAATCGTACGAAGTACGATAGCGCCTAATACTCCATAAACCAGCACACGACGCTGTAAATTTGCAGGGATTGCAAAATAACTAAAGAGCATTAACCAAACGAATACGTTATCAACAGCTAATGCTTTTTCTAATAAATAACCCGTTAAGAACGCCATTGTTTGGCTATCGGCAAACTCACGTCCCACGTTTTCATTAAGATACCACCAAAAGCCCGCCGCAAAGAGAAGCGAAAGCGTTACCCACACGATACTCCAAGCCGCAGCTTGTTTCATCGACATTGCTTGGCCTTTGTGTTTCCCTTGCCAGAACAAATCAATGAGTAACATAAGTAAAATAATAACGGCAAAACTACCCCATAAAATTGGGTTACCAACTGAGTGCATTTTCCTTTCCCTTAAAAACAAAAAACGGCTGATATCCAGAAGACATCAGCCGCTTAAAATTCATTAACCACAAGTTATGTCTTTTGGTTGTAAATTATGAGCAAACCTCGCCTTCTGGCAAGGTCTCACTTACAACACAAATAACCCGAAAACAGGGAACTGTGGTGCTCGGCTACCGGGTGTAATGAGTACACCGTAATGACGATAAACCGACAAGAAGAAGTTACTCCCCTTTGCTATGGCGATAAGATACGGTAAATAGTCTTAAAATGCAATAATTAGCCATTATTGTTTTATCGTTATTTTTTTACATTAAAAGATAAATTAACCAGTATATTTCGCATACTCTAAGCAAAAAACAGGCTAAAAGCCGTTTTTAAGCACTTTACATCATTACATGGCACACAGTAATTTGTAAAAATCGGCCGAAACTTAAATGAATTCTAAAAATAAGCTTAAAATTTGCTGTTTAGTTATTTTCTGTTTTGTTAAAGTGAGCGTGCTTTACACTAACAGCCTGAGGAAACACTACTTTCACTTTGGCATTCACTTAATCCATTTCTCCCTGCCCAACAACAAGTTTGTTGCTGTTATTGCCGTTTAGGAAACATTAATGGAATTAGTTAAAGAACTTTTTTTCGCCCTTTGGCACCAAGATTATGTCACCCTATCTAACCCTGCGTTAGTGTGGTCGATTTATTTCATGCTGTTCGCTATCTTGTTTCTTGAAAACGGGGTATTACCTGCAGCGTTTTTACCTGGCGATAGCTTGTTGATTTTAGTTGGTGTACTCATCGCTAAAGGCACATTAAGTTATCCACTCACCATCGTAATTTTAACCGCTGGCGCCAGTTTAGGTTGCTGGGTAGGTTATATACAAGGGCGATGGCTAGGGAACACACGTATTGTTAAAGGCTGGCTAGCACACTTACCCGAACACTACCACCAACGCGCTCATGGCTTATTCCATCGTCATGGCCTCGCTGCCTTATTAATTGGCCGTTTTTTAGCTTTTGTTAGAACACTGCTTCCAACAATTGCAGGCCTCGCAGGTTTGCAGAATGGCCGTTTCCAAGTATTTAATTGGTTAAGTGGTCTGTTGTGGGTGTTAATTTTAACGGCTATCGGTTATGGCTTTGGTAAAAGCCCAATCTTCCTACAATATGAGCATCACATTATGAATGTATTGATGCTAATTCCTGTAGGCTTATTAATCCTTGGGTTAATCGGTAGTATTGCTGTTGTCGTAAAGAAAAAACTGTCTAGCAAAAAAGCAAATTAATCCGCCTATGCGAGAACTTCGAGTTCTCGCATTTTTATTTTTACCTAATTTTACGTCTTAATATTTCTATCCCTTACAACTAAGTTAACCTACTAATATTAAAAATATTTTCCTAAATACTATTTTTTACATTTTTTCTGATCCCATAATTTATTATCGAATAACTCATTGCACTTAATGCAAAAACAGTTATTGTTAATACAGTGAAGTTTCTTTTCTATTGATAGGAGGTTCTATATGTCATTAAATCATTCATCAGAAGACCTACGTGCGGAACTAAAAGCGTTAGCAGATTCTCTTGAAGCCGTATTGAATGATACAGGCGAGAAGTCGAAAGAAGAGATTGAAAGCTTAAAATCCAAAGCGAAAGATGTACTTTACTCATCTCGTGCTAAGCTCGGCCAAACCACCGAAAGGATCACTGAACAAACTAAAGAAATTGCGGGTCGCGCAGACAACTATGTCAAAGAAAATCCATGGACTGGTATCGGTATTGGTGCTGCCGTTGGTGTAGTTCTTGGCGTACTTCTCGCGAAACGTTAATTGCTTATGGAACAAAATCAACAACGTCAGGGCCCCGGTAAAGGGGTCCTTGAAATACTGCAACGCATCGCCAGTATTACCGTTAATATTGTTGAAACTCGCCTTCAGCTCATTGCCGTTGAGCTCGAAGAAGAGAAAGTTAATTTTATCCAGTTGCTATTATTAGTTGGGCTAGCGCTTCTTTTTACTGCTTTTGGCCTGATGTGTCTAATTGGGCTCATTTTTTGGTCTGTAGACCCTGTTTACCGTTATCAAGCACTGGCTATCACTACAGGGAGTTTGGTTCTACTCGCCATTATCTTTGCTAGTTGGGCGCTCAAAAAAGCAAAACAGTCCACTTTATTGAGCTCCACACGGGAGCAACTAAGCCAAGATGCAAATGCATTAGCAGGTAAGGATAATGATCAGAAATAAACGCCAATTACTTGCCGAAAAAAAACAACGGTTACTCAACAGAATTGAGCAGCAACGGAATGACCTTGCTGCCAGTTCTGAGGATTGGCTACATGTGACAGCCCCTTATGACCGTACATGGAAAGCCTTCGTTACCTTCCGTCCTTTGTTTATTGCAGCAACAGGCCTGCTTTCGATTTATTCACTAAAAAAACCACAACGTATACTTCAATTAGGGAAAAAAGCCTTCACAATGTGGGGCATAGTAAGAACAATTCAAAGTACAATTAATGCAGGAAAAAATAATTCAACTTAAAATCAATAGGTTAGTCTAACCACTACACTTCAACTCATTTCCCCCTCACCACAGTTCAAATTTTTTGACCATCTTTGTGAATAAGCTTTGCTTTTTATTGAATAAGCAAATGACTATTATAAGCCCATCGAATGTTTTCTTACCTATTTGTGCTGAAAACAACACTACAAAGCGACATATATCGCAACTAATTTATATTTAATGACTTATTAGTCTGGAGAATCTCAATGAAAAATTTAGAAAGTGGTGCGGTATTATTAGCTCGCATTATGATGCCAATTCTGTTCATTGTCGCTGGGTATGGAAAACTGGGAGATGCATACGCAGGAACACAACAATACATGCAAGCAATGGGCGTTCCAGGCTTTTTATTACCTTTAACCATTTTATTAGAACTTGGCGGTGGCTTAGCGGTTTTATTCGGTTTCTTAACTCGGACTGTCGCTTTATTTACCGCAGGCTTTACGGTATTAACCGCACTCCTGTTCCATATCGACTTTAGCGTTGCGCCAAATAGCTTAATGTTTATGAAAAACTTTACTATTGCCGGCGGTTTCTTACTGTTAGCTGTGACCGGCCCAGGAAAATTTAGTATTGACCATTTATTAAATAAAAAATGGTAATTCCGATTTCATTATCACCCTTATTAATTTAGCTTCATTTTTTGTCCAACTTATACCTCCTTCGGGAGGTATTTTTTTATTCAAAATAATTGTTTTGAAGTTAATAGAAACTAAATCATCGTTATCAGTAAATGAAAATTAAGCTGGGCAGCTTTATTTATTCTTGTTGAATCACCACTAATTATCACGCGACTCGTAAGCTCTAAATAGTTTGAGTTGTAGGTAGGTGGCAAATTGATGTTGATGGGTTTATTTTTCAACCTCAAGTTAACTTCTAAATAATTCGTACTGTAGCAAGGCTGCAAGCTCACTAATCCCTAGGAGCATACATAAGTATGTGACTAGGGTTAGTGAGTGAAGCTAACACCGCTACAGTGCGAAGTATGACGAAGTTATAATCGGAAAAGTTTGGGGATTTCTCGGAGACACCACGACTTAGCCTCCCCCATACTATCTCGCCGCCACGCCATAATAATATTCGTCTCATGGCTATACTCTGCGCCAACTACTTTTAAACGCCCTTCACGAATATCTTGTTCAACCATTGGATACGGCATTGTTGCAACACCAAGACCAGCCAATAAAGCATTGCGTTTATCTTCAATTGTCGACACGGTTAATCGTTGTTGTTTATCCAACAACTGCACCGTTATCACAGGTCGCTCACGTGCGGTATCAGCTACTGCAATTCCACGGTACTTCACTCGAGTCGCATCAGATAATGGTTCAGGTTCTTGATGAATGGGGTGATCCGGGCTCGCAACATAAATATGATTAATGGTGTATAACGATTTAGAGTTAATTTCTGAAGATGATCGAAAATGCATATCAGGGGCAATGACAATATCCGCTTTACCGCTTTCAAGGCGTTCCCATGCTCCCGCCAATACTTCAGTAATCAAAGATAACTGTGTTTCTGATTTTTCCGCCAGTCGTTCCACCAGTGGAAAAAGTGAATTAGCAGGAACTAAAGCTTCACACACGATGGTTAAATGCGTTTCCCATCCTTTTGCAAGGGCTTCCGCGTCAGATGTTAGCTTATCAGCGGCTTCAAGTAGGATCCTTCCTCTATCAAGTAACATCCTACCGACATTCGTAAATTTAGTTCTATGCCCTGAACGGTCAAATAAAATGACATCGAGCTCTTCTTCTAATTTTTGCATGGTATAGCTTAGTGCAGACGGGACTCGCCCCAACTCTTCAGCAGCTGCAGCAAAACTACCACGGCGGTCGATTGCATCCATAACCCTTAATGATTCAAGCGTTAATGCTCTCTCTTTACTCATGAAGTTTCTCTTTCAGGAAATTTGAACAAGGGAAACAGATTAACTGGCTAACAATTCAACGTCCAGCTATTTATTATAACAATAGATTATTAACTTATTTATTTTCGATGGGGGTTAACCATTATGATGACACTGAGACCCGCTAACCATTGCGGAAAAGCTGATTATGGTTGGCTGCAAGCGCGTTATTCCTTTTCATTTGGCCATTATTTTGACCCAGATTTTATGGGTTTTAAAACACTCAGAGTGCTGAATCAAGAGGTTATTGCGCCACAAAATGCGCTACAGCCAAGAACCTACCCTCATGTTGATATTTTAAATATCATCCTAAAAGGGCACGCAGAATATCGAGACAGTTTAGGTAATACCATCCAAGCGGATGAAGGTGAATGTGTGCGTTTCTCACCACGCCCAGATCTTAGCTACAGTGAACAAAATGTGTGCCCCAAAACACCACTAACGCGTTTACAGCTCTGGTTAAATGCTTGCCCACAGCAAGAATCTTTGCCCTTGCAAAAAATAGCCATTAGTGAAAATGAGAGTAAGCTTATCGCCTCTCCTGATGGGGAAGATCAAAGCATTCAATTACGTCAACAAATTTGGATCACTCAAATTCACTTGGCAGCCGATGAATCAACAGCGATCACGCTAAAAGGAAAAAATTCATTCCTTCAGTCTATACATGGTGGAGCAACATTACGAACACCAAAAGGCGAACAACTCGGGATGAATTGCAATGATGGGGCATTTATCCAAGATGATAATCAAATCATCATTAGTGCAGATAAACCGTTTAGAGGCCTGTTAATCGACCTTGGGGAACAAAACTAGCCACTTTCCTGCTATAACAGCATGAATTTTGCGAACGGATTCGCAAATTTCATCATTTACATATCCTACATATTGACACGCTTGTGTTAGAGTCCTGCCATTAGCGAGCAAAAAAGACGTAATTTTATTGCTCAAATGCTTTTTCGTTTTGATTTTAAAGGTGTTTCCGTGGCTCTATTCACTCAACAGCGACATAATCAAATTTTTGCTCAAATTCTGAATGAGGTTGTTCCTCAAGACGAATTAGCAAAAAACTTTTCCGTTTCTACTCGAACTATTCGTTCTGATATCAATGAAATCAATGAATTGATACAGCCATATAGTGCACATATTGTGTATGAACGAGGTCGTGGTTACCGGTTGAACATTGAAGACGAAGCCCTATTTGCGACCTTTACTCAACAAAATGATGAAGACGATCATATCCCTCGAACGAGCAAAGAGCGCATTGATGCACTGCTATTAAAGCTCTTAATGCTATCACTTCCCGTAAAGCTTGATGATATCGCTGAGGAATGGTTTATCAGCCGAGGCACTTTACAACAAGATATGGGGGCGGTGAGAGAACAGCTGCAAAAATACCAAATTGCATTAGAAAGTATTCCTCACCAAGGTATTCGTTTGAATGGTAGCGAGTGGGCAGTTCGAGCTTGTATGACTGAAACTTTATGGCGTCGTTATTGCGCACAGATATCGCCTGATTTAACCACTTTCCGCCCCGATTGTCTGGATAATTTAGACCTGTCATATATCGATAAAGTATTACATAACAGTTTGAATCGTTTTGATATTCGGATTAGCAATGAAGGCCATTTATACCTAGTTTTTAATTGTGCGGTCACTATTTTGCGTATCACTCGCGGCCATGAGCTCACCACTGCGGTCAAAAACGATGACAGTGAAGAAGTGATCCGTAAAGCGTGCGATGAAATCTCCAAAGGTTTGATCTACTTTCTTGGCAATGACCTTTCTGGGGCGGAACTCAGCTATTTGCATGACCAAATTGTTGCCCAACGTATTAGTAACCAAGACTCTAGCACGCAAAAAAGTGGTACTCATAATGAGCTATGTGAATATATTTTAAATTATATTAATGAATTATATAATTATGACTTACGAAATGATGAAAAGCTCAAAAAAGATCTCAATACGCATCTTGCGGCCTTAATCACTCGCCTGCAGTATCATATTTCTACACCAAATCCGCTATTATCTGATATTAAACAATACTATCCGTTTGCCTATGACGTCACACTCAGCGCATTAACCAGCGCAAGTAAACAATTACTCCCCCACCCAATCAGTGAAGATGAACTGGGTTATCTTGCAGTTCATATCGGTGTTAGCCTCGAACGTAACTATGGCGCAGGGTCAATTCGCCAAACAGAAGTACTGGTAGTCACCGATGCAGGAAACTCCACGTTTCGCGTGGTTGAATCTAAAATCATGCGTGAGTTTCCACAACTCAAATTTAGTCGAGGGTTAACATTACAAGAGTATGAATCCTTGGATGAAGTCACTGAAGATTTCGTGATAACCACAGTACGAATTTCAGAGAAAAACAAGCCTGTTATTAAAATCGCGCCTTTCCCAACGCCCTATCAGCTAGAGCAAGTTGGCCGCCTAGCTATGGTTGATCAAACTCGCCCTTATATTATTGAGCGTTTTTTTGATGAACGGTTCTTCATGGTAATTAATGAAAAAATTAGCCAAGAAGAGCTCTTTCAAATGGTTTGCCATAAATTACAGCAAGAAGGCTATGTAACCCCCGATTTTTATCCATCACTACAAGAACGTGAATCAATTGTTTCCACATTGCTCGGGGAAGGCATCGCATTACCCCACTCTTTAGGCTTACTTGCCAATAAAACGGTGGTTGCAACCGTTGTGGCCCCAAAAGGCATTGAATGGAATAAAGAAACCAAAGAGAACGCTTATGTCATTTTCTTGTTGGCTATTAGTAAAACAGACTATGAAGAAGCGATGGCTATTTATGATTTATTCGTTACCTTTGTAAAGGAAAAAACGACTCGTCGCTTAGTAAGTGTCAAAAATTTCAATGAATTCCAAGTGATAGCTAAAGACAGCTTAGCACGTATCCTCTAATCTGATAGCAACTTCCACTTCGTAGTGGAAAAGTGGAAGTTGCTGACTTTTACGTGATCCTAACCACAACTCTCGCAAATATTTTCCTATCCTAAACGGCCTGTTTTACGCACAGAGTAACTAAGTGGAAGCTATTGCAATCAACACAACATAATTTCCATTTATTGTTTCCACTTTTCTTTCCAGTTCCTTTTTTCAATTCCATTTTTTATGTAAAAAAATAATCAATTGATAAACAACATATTTTATTCGAAGTATTGTTATTTTTATCCTTTTTAGATAATTGATTGATGTCAATTTTTTCCACTTAACTTCCACATAGAACAAAAAACATACCAACCCAACTAATATTTATTTCCAAATAATTTCCACTTTGAAGTGGAAATTCACTGCCTGCAAAAAATACCAATAAACGTCTAATGTATAAGGCATGAAGGAACAGAGTAGTCTAACTTGCAATATTACTTTGGATTTTAAATAGTTATGAGTGAATCAGTTGTCGTTTTTAAAATGTTAGAACATAACCTTGATATTGATGAGGTGACACAAAAACTGCTAGCAGTGATTACTGACTGGCTCAAGCAGGAGGATTGCTACACCACGGATGTACAACAACAGATGTTGGAGTCTCATTTACGTGCCATGGTCGGTAGAGCAAAAACGGGTGAAGCCTTACCAGAAGTTGATATCAGCCTATTTGATGAAATCTCTGAACATTCGATTACGCTCGCGCAACGGGTTGTTGACACACTTCCCGGTTTAGCACCTGAAGAGACCTATTTACTCTCTGTTCACTTTGAAGTTGCACGTTCAAATGATTAATTACTAATTTGGTAGGATTTGGAGAATATTTTATGAAACAGATAGTTGTTGTTATCGGTGACCGTTTAGGTAAAGGCCAAAAAGTAGCGGCGGGTGTTGAAGCTGCTGGCGGTAAAGCGATTGTTGTTCCAGGTGTCGCCGCTGACATGAAACTTGGCGATGTGATGAACGCAGAACAAGCCGATTTAGGTATCTCATTTTGTGGAAGTGGTGGCGCTGGTGCAATCACAGCTCAAACTAAGTATGGCTATAAAGCTCGCTATGGGATGCGCTCCATTGAAGAGGGAGAAACCGCAATTGCAGACGGTTGCAATGTATTAGGTTTCGGTTTTATGGACAAGGAAGAGTTAGGCGAGCGCTTAGTAAAAGCATTCAATAAAAAATACGGCAACGCTTAATGAAAAAATCTATCGAAACGGTTGTACGGGTTACAGGGCAAGGCGACACTAAGCAAAAAGCGATAGCTGACGCCTTAAATTCAATTCAAAAAACCGTACTGAAAAACAGCACAGACATCATCCTACGAATTGAACCAAAGGATGTTGAAGTGATTAGTGCTCACTCTCATTCGCGGACAGAAAAATTTCTTTTTCTCTTTTTGCCACGCAAACGTGAACATTTTCGTGTTGTACTCGACGTTTCGCTGGATGTCACTTTACTTTCTGTCAACGAAATACCATTTACAGAACAATAATAGCAATCAGGTCTGGAGTTAATTCCATGAGTGAAACTGCATCTTTTCTAGAAATATTGGGCATGTCCCTGATCATCGGTGGGCTCTGCGGCTTTGGCTTAGGCGCAGGGGCTGCGCGTATGTTCCACGCACCAACCGTACAAGGTATGGGGGCATTCCGTACATTGGGTGAGCTGAACGCGTGTGAAGGCGACCCAGCATCTCACTTTTCTTTTGGCTTAGGATTTTTCTTTAATGCATGGGCATCATCAGTTGCTGCAGGGGCATTTACACAAGACGTTGACCACCGCATCATCCCAAACTGGGGTGCGGCAGCGCTGTTAACCAAAAACCGTAGTGTCGCTGACACACTGCATAACCCGAAAAAAATGGCGATTGCTTGTGCCATCATCGGGGCATTAGTTGTCGCCTTCTTAAACACAACTGCTTCCGCAGTTCCGGCTGCACTGCAAACAACAGCCATTAACGTACTAGTGCCTGCCGCTAACTTGTTAGTTAACACGGTGATGCCAGTTATCTTCTGGTTAGCCGCTATGGATGCCGGGCGTCGTTCAGGTTTCTGGGCAACATTATTTGGTGGCTGTGCTCAGTTAATCATGGGGAATGCTATCCCTGGTTTAGTTTTAGGTATCTTGATTGGTAAAGGCGTTGATGACAACGGCTGGAACCGTATCACTCGCACAATGATGATAACCGTGGTTCTCCTGTTCGTTCTCAGCGGCTTCTTCCGTGAATTCGACCTAAAGATGATCACCTCTTTCAACCTAGATAAACCATTGTGGCTTGAATACGTCCACGGTCTGCTGAGCGGGAAATAATCATGACAACAGAAATTAACAAACAAGATTTTTGGTACGCAGAATGGTCCTTCCCGATTTTTGTTGGGTTGCTTTCCGCAGGGATCTTCGCAGGTACCCACATGTATGTCGTCTACGGTTTTGGGGCATTTAACGAAGTGGCGTTCGTCGCCATGTTACGTGCAGGGTTAGATACCGGGGTTTATGGCGCAGTCGCAGCATTTGGTGCAAGTTTCTTATTTGCTAGGATCATCGAAGGTTCATTGGTCGGTATTTTAGATATCGGTGGTGCACTGCAAACCGGTATTGGCCTCGGTGTTCCCGCCTTATTTTTAGCCGCTGGTTGGGATTTTTTAGTCACTAACTTCTGGATGTCGTTACTAACTGGCTTATTCCTTGGCGTATTAATTGGCTTACTGATTGTATTTGCGCGTAAATTCACGATTGCTCAGGCTAACTCAACCTTTGGTGCTGACGTCATGATGGGTGCGGGTAATACCTCTGGCCGTTTCTTAGGTCCATTAATTATTTTAGCTGCGATGGCCGCATCCATTCCAATCGGAATTGGCTCTTTAATTGGCGCATTGATTTTCTATGTATGGCAAAAACCCGTTGCCGGTGGCGCCATTTTAGGTGCAATGTTGTTCGGTTATTTCTTCCCAATCGTCGCCTAACTAGTATCCTCCCGGAGCATCTGCTCCGGGTTACTGAATAACATCATTAAAAACAGGCTCGAAATAGTTCAAAGAGTAGCGTAAGAGTAACCAACAACGCTGCGGTTGGCATTATTTAGAACAAGTATTCAAGTATTTAAGCATGCTCTAGATAATTCAAATTGCAGCTAGGCGGCAAACGACGATATCCCTAGGAGCATACAAAAGTATGTGACTAGGGTAGCGGAAGTGCTGCCAACAACGCTGCAGTTTGAAGTATGACGAGTATGACGAGTATCGAGTATAGAGAGGACAACTATGTACACTTTAATCATCAAACAAGGTAAGCGTATCGATGGCTCGATTATCGACATTCTTATTAAAGATGGAAAAATCGAAGCGGCAGGCCCTGAATTAGCGAATAATCAGCAAGCCGAAAAAGTCATTGACCTACAAGGAAAAACTTATGTCAGTGCTGGGTGGATTGACTCTCATGCTCATTGCTTTGTTGAGTCACCTATTTACTTCGATGACCCTGATTTAGCAGGAGCCGCTGGCGGAGTTACCTCACTGGTTGATGCAGGTAGTGTCGGTGCTGATGATATTGATAAATTTTATCAGCTCACCCAGAAATCAAAAACGAATGTCTTTTCTCTGTTAAATATTTCACGTATTGGCATCATTGCGCAAAATGAATTGTCGGATATGAACAACATCAATGAAGCCTGCTTTCAAGACGCTATCGAGCGCCACTCCGGCTTTGTTGTTGGTATGAAAGCCCGTATGAGTAAAAGCGTGGTTGGTGAAAATGGCATTACCCCACTGATTAAAGCTAAAGAAATGCAGAAAAAACACCATCTTCCACTCATGGTGCATATTGGCAACAACCCGCCGGATATCGATGAAGTCGCTGATTTACTGACACGTGGCGATATCATCACTCACTGCTTTAATGGCAAACCCAATAAAATTTTAGGCGAAGATGGCTACCTAAAGCCCTCAATTGCTCGCGCACTCGCACGCGGAGTCATATTAGATGTTGGCCATGGCGGTGAGAGTTTTAGCTTTAAAGTTGCCGAACAAGCCATGCGTATCGGCACTTACCCTGACATTATCAGTTCCGATATTTACCACCGCAACCGCGTTAATGGCCCTGTTTATAGCCTCGCTTTTGTGATGACCAAATTCCTGTGTATGGGCTTTAGTGCGGAACAAGTGCTTCGCTGCGTTACCGAAAAAGCCGCCAATTTCTTATCATTACCCGCGAAAGGCTATTTAAGGCCGGGCTTTGACGCCGACATAACCCTTTTTGACCTTAAAGAAGAGCAAACCGAGCTCACGGATGCAGAAGGCGAACACCGTATAGGCACTCACCGCTTCGTACCATTGGCTGCTATCGTCGGTGGAAAACACATTATTCATGCACAAGGTGAATCAGAACATGCAATCGATTTATGATAAATATCAGTTAAAACACGTTATTAATGCCTCTGGCCGCATGACAATTCTGGGTGTTTCAACGCCAACTCCGGAAGTTGTTGAACGTGTTGCTTACGGATTAAATAATTATTTTGAAATTAAAGACTTAGTTAATAAAACTGGCGAATACATTGCTAATCTATTAGATGTTGAAGCCGCAGTTGTTGTTTCCTGCGCATCTGCCGGTATCGCACAAGCTGTTGCAGCGGTGATTGTACAAGATGATGATGATTTACTGCTTAATTTGCATTCATCCGACAAAGTTGTGCCTCGTGAAATTATTTTACCTAAAGGCCATAACGTTAATTTCGGTGCTCCTGTCGATACAATGGTGAGCTTAGGTGGTGGTAAAGTGGTCGAAGCGGGCTTTGCTAACGAGTGCAACGCCGCCCAGTTAGCTGCAAAAATCACCCCCAATACCGCCGCTATTCTGTATATCAAATCCCATCATACCGTACAAAAAAGCATGTTAACCGTGGAACAAGCCGCCAAAGTGGCTCATGACCACCAGCTACCACTGATCGTTGATGCTGCCGCTGAAGAAGAGCTCACAGCTTACTACCAAGCAGGCGGCGATATTGTGATTTACAGTGGCGCAAAAGCGATTGAAGGCCCAACAAGTGGCCTAGTTATTGGTAAAAAACAATATGTTGAGTGGGTAAAACGCCAAAGCCAAGGTATTGGCCGTGCGATGAAAGTGGGTAAAGAAGGTATTTTAGGCCTCACTCTTGCTATCGAACAGTACCTGACAGCGACAAAAGAAACTGGCCCAGAAATGGTCAATCGAATGAGTAAATTCATCAGCGATTTGAATGCAATTAAAGGTATCTCTGCTCAAGTGGTCTGGGATGGCGCTGGACGTGATATTGCTCGTACTGAAATTAGCTTTGATGAAAAAACAATAAGCAAAACTACCTACCAAATCATGGCTGAGTTAAAACAAGGTGATACCGCGATTTACTTCCGTGAGTACAAAGCCAACGAAGGAAAAGTGGAAGCTGACATTCGTAGTGTTAGTACTGAACAACTTGATGTTATTTCTCAGAATATTCGTTTGTTAGTAGAAGGAATTTAAAATGAAATTGTCACCGAATTTTTATCGTGACCGCGTGTGTTTAAACGTCTTGGCAGGCAGCCATCAAAATGCAAAAGATATCTATGCTGCAGCAGAAACCTTTGTTGTTGTTGGTGTTTTATCTAAAAATTACCCTGACTTAGAAAGCGCGATTGCAGATATGCGTATTTATGCCCAAAAAACCGATAATGCATTATCAGTTGGCCTGGGTGCTGGCGACCCAAATCAATCAACCATGGTATCGTTGATTTCAAAAGAAGTGCAACCGCAGCACGTTAACCAAGTATTCACTGGTGCCCCAATTAGCCGTGCACTATTAGGCCAAAACGAAACCTTCGTGAATGCGCTCATATCACCGACAGGCACGGTGGGTATGGTAAAAATTTCCACAGGCCCATTAAGTTCTCAAGCGCCAGATGGCATTATTCCGATTGAAACTGCCATTATGATGCTTAAAGACATGGGTGCTGACTCTGTTAAATTCTTTAATATGAAAGGGTTAACATATATTGAAGAATATAAAGCCATTGCCAAAGCTTGCGCTGACTTTGATTTTTCTTTAGAGCCTACAGGCGGCATTGATTTAGATAACTTTGCTGAAATTTTGCAAATTGCTCTTGATGCAGGCGTGAAAAAAATCATTCCTCATATCTATAGCTCAATTATTGATAAAGATACTGGCAATACGCGCCCTGAAGATGTACGTCAGTTATTGCAGATGGTTAAGCAAGCGGTTAACTGATGGGGTAGTAAGTAGTATGTAAGAAAATAAATATAAGCGAGAAATAAGTATAAATAAGCAGTACAAAATCTGTCATCACGACAAAACAACAAGTTGCCCCGCTTATTATCATATGTAGCGGGGTTTTTTATTGTGCATCAATGGCCTATCATTCTTGCATTTGGAATAATATGAAACCAATAATTATCGGGTACTGGGCTATCCCAAACGCCAAAATACATAGCAACCCCAATAGTGATAAATAAAATTGCCAAGGTTAAAATAGCCATCATCCTACCCGATAACCGAAATTGATGTTTTTTTGCTGGCAATTGCAATGAAAAATCCAGTGTTGATGCAACAGGGCAAGATTCCACGCAAGTCATACACCCCGTACATTCGAGCGTTCTTACCTGAATTAATTTATCAACAGGGATGCGGGATGGGCAGTTTTTCGCACATTTTCCACAATCAATGCAACTTTCCACATTTCGCCGAATTTTAAATGGTGAAAATAACGAAAACAGCCCTAGCAATGCACCATAAGGACACAAATAACGGCACCAAGCATTACGAATAAACAAACTTGCCACCACTAAAACCGCAACACTGACCAGCGCAAACAAGCTAATATAGCGAAAGAAATCCAACATTTTGACGTCAATGATGATCCCATAAGGTGACATCATAAAGTATTGGATCATCTGCGCAGACATGGAAAATGCAATATAGAGAAAGAAGCTTAATAGTAAATATTTTAAACCTCGTAGGGGGATATCTAGCCATTTAGGTAAACTGATTTGTTTTTGATAACCAAACAGTTTTTGGCCTATTTTTCCCGTATATTCCGATATAGTGCCTATCGGGCACATCCATGAACAAAATGCTTTTTTGAGCAGTAAGCTAATCAAAATAAAAGAAACAAGCAGAAACATTGAAGCCGCATGAATTGGCGGGAAACTCCCCGTTTCCAACGTATATTTTAAATTCATTAACCCCGCAATCGGCAGCCAACCTTCAATTCCACCAGGGCGAGGAAGGTGAACTGTCGCTCCTCCGGTTTCGTAGTAACGCACCCAAAAATAGAAGGTGATGCCAATATAAATATTGATCGCCAATAGCGTTAACTGTACAAATTTACGCCATGTTGATGCATTACGCCAATCATTCCAAGGGAGCTTACCCCCTGTAGTACCAGGGCGACGTTGGTACCTTACACGTGGTTTTTCTTTCATGTCCGCACATCTCTTTAACATGCATTATAAATACCACTATTGTATTTACATATTCACAGGGCGCATTGATTTGCATCAGAGGGTTGTGATGTTGATGAGTTGATGAGTTGATGAGTTGATGAGTTGATGTATCAAATGGTGAAGACAAGCCAGAAAAGAAAGAAGAGAAGTATTTTTATATTAAATCAAAAGATTATGATTTTTTCTAAATAGTTCGTGTTATACCGAGGCGGCAAAATGAAGACAGCGCGGGGAGCATACAAAAGTATGTGACCCGTGTGGCTGAATGCAGCCAACACAGGTACAGCTCGAAGCATTATAAACTGAAATTTTTTCTAAATAATTCGAGGTGTGCCAAGGCGGCAAAATGAGGAAATCCCTAGGAGCATACAAAAGTATGTGACTAGGGCTGACGAGTGACGCCAACACAGGCACAGCTTGAAGTATGACGAAAAAATGGGAGTTGGCCGATAAGCCGGGTTCTGTCTTGGACAACCATTCATCTAGGCCAGCACTTACGCACTGGCTCCAGCAACCTACCCGAGTTCAATGCGGGCCGCACCATATGAACCCCTATTTGGTCTTGCTCCGGGTGGAGTTTACCGTGCCACGAACTGTTGCCAGTCGCGCGGTGCGCTCTTACCGCACCCTTTCACCCTTACCTGATCCTGTAAACAGGCCATCGGCGGTTTGCTCTCTGTTGCACTAGTCGTAGGCTCGCGCCTCCCAGACGTTATCTGGCACCCTGCCCTATGGAGCCCGGACTTTCCTCCCCTCTACCCGTCTCCCGAAGGGACTACGATAAAGCAGCGGTTGTCTGGCCAACTCCGCGGCGAATTATAGGCACTTTGCTGAGTCTTGTACAGACTCTAACGACTTTCATTTACCACTTATATAAATGAACTCGTCTATTTGCTCAAGAATCATTCACTATCTTGATTATCAAGCATCAATTTATACAGCATATTTTTCTTGAGGCCATAAATTTCAGCCGTGATCGCCGCCGCTTTTTTAGGGGGTAATTCTTTTTGTAATAAATTTAATGTTCTCACCACTTCAGGGGAAACTGCGGAGTCATCGACTGGTTTTTTATACCCTTCGACAATCAACACCATTTCGCCACGGTGACGATTTTCATCTTCTTTTACCCAAGCGAGTAACTCTCCCACAGGGCGACCTTCAATAGACTCCCATGTTTTAGTGATTTCACGCGCTAAAACAACATGACGCTCCGGCCCCCAGACTTCCACCATATCTGCTAAACTGTCTAACAAACGGTGGGTTGATTCATAGAAAATCAGCGTGCGGGTTTCTTGTTCGAGTGATTGCAATACATCTTTACGGCCTTTCGTTTTAGCCGGTAAAAAACCTTCATAACAAAAACGGTCTGAAGGTAAACCCGCGGCGGATAACGCAGTAATAGCAGCACAAGGCCCCGGTAAAGGTACAACACGAATACCCGCTTCGCGACAACGATTGACGAGATGATAACCCGGATCATTAATTAAAGGTGTACCCGCATCGGAGACTAATGCGATACTATCACCTTGTTGAAGTCGACTAATTAATTGATCTGCCTTTTGCTGTTCATTATGATCATGCAGAGCAAACAACCGTGCATTTATCGCAAAATTCTGTAATAGAATGCCTGAATGCCGAGTGTCCTCTGCAGCAATAAGGTCAACATGTTTAAGAACATCCAACGCACGTTGCGTGATATCCCTCATATTACCAATTGGGGTAGGAACGATATACAGCGTGGATGCCATAACCACAGCTTGATTAGGTTGGTTCATTGTTTCATCCGAATAGCCGGTTTAAAATTAAGCAATTGAAAAATACACCATTGGATACAGTATGCGTCCTTCAATTTTTTTGCATTTGAAAAAAGGGTTAATCTGCACAGCAATGCTGTCCACATTTGCTCTGTCTGGGTGCCAAATTGTCTCGGAATATTTTCCGTCAACCCAAAAAACACCTGAGCAAAGCGCATCTGATGATGCTAGCCGTTACCAAGCAATCATTGATGCAGCACAAGGTAAGCCTTCAATGGAGGCGATACGTGCCTACATTAGCCAAGAACCTTTATTAAAAACAACCACTGAACGCCAAGCTAACATTGATGGGTTATGGCAGATGTTAACACAGTTAACGCCAGAACAAATTCATGGAATTAGTGCCGATGAAAATATTCTCCAAGGCTGGGTCGATCTTTTAGATATTTATCAAAATAACCGAGATGACACAGATGCCTTACTTGCTGGCTACAACGATTGGAAAATGCGTTACTCAAATAACCCTGGAGTGACGACAACACCAACCCTTTTACTGCAAGCGATGATACCTCAAGTGGGTAAAAATCCTAAGATTGCGTTGTTTTTACCCATGAGTGGGCAAGGACAAGTATTCGGCCAGGCGATTATGCAAGGCTTTATGGATGCGCAAAAAGGTCTGCCTCAAGGGTCTCCCTCTCAAGACGCTATAGATCCCCCAAGTAGTGGAAATGATGTCCTCGACCAAATTTATGAACAAGTTGCTGCAACAACAGGTAATACCCCTACTGCTAGCGATAGCGATGTAGTGGCATCCACTTTACGTATCGATGCAGCCCCTGTGAATACCCAAAGCGTCAAGGTGTTTGATACCACTAATAAACAAATGCCTGCGCTTATTGAGCAAGCAAAAAATGAAGGCTTTAACCTGATTGTTGGGCCATTATTAAAAAGTGACGTTCAAGTTATTACCCAAATGGGGGCTCCAGTTAGCGTGCTTGCGCTCAATGAGCTTGATGCGAACCAATTACAGCCTCGACCAAATCTTTGCTATTTTTCATTATCACCAGAAGATGAAGCACAGAATGCGGCCGCTTATATGAAAGCTGAAGGTAAGCAAATGCCATTGGTATTAGTTCCCGCTAATGCTTTCGGCGATAGGATAGCCAAAGCCTTTGCTCAAGGGTGGCAAGAAAAAGGGGGGGGAACTGTTTTAATGCAAACCTTTGGGTCCATCCCTTCACTAAAAGAGTCAATTAATCGTGGTGCAGGTATCCGTATGACAGGAACGCCAGTGAATACCGGAGCACAATCGATAGATTCACAATATGTCGATTCAACCGGTGCGATTGACGGTGTTTATATTGTTGCCACTCGTGATGAGCTCACCTTAATCAAACCAATGATTGAAATGGCGATTAGTTCCCGTTCCCGCCCTGCACTTTATGCAAGCTCTCGCAGTAACCAAGCCGGATCTGGCGCAGACTACCGCTTTGAAATGGATGGCGTTAAATTTAGCGAAATTCCTTTACTCGCAGGTGCAAACAATAACTTACGTAAACAAGCCCAACAAAAGCTGAACAATGATTACTCGTTATTCCGCTTATATGCCATGGGTATTGACGCATGGTCTTTAGCCAACAATTACGACAAGCTTCAACAATCGGGGCAATTTCGTATTAATGGCGCATCTGGAACCTTAAGCACCACACCAAACTGTGTGGTGTTCCGAGAATTACCTTGGTTACAATTTAAACAAGGTAAAGTGGTTTCCGCGCAATAATATTGTTCAATACTTCATCTTTTTTCAGACAAGGACGTCATGAAAATTATGCCAAAAGCCATACAATGGTTAACAGGCCGGTACTATGAAAATCAAGTGCTCGCTTTCCTGAAACAGCAGGGACTAACATTTGTCGAACGTAACGCAAGAAACCGAGGCGGAGAAATCGACCTCATTATGCGAGATAATACAGGTTGGGTATTTGTTGAAGTTCGTTTTCGCAAAAATTGTGATTACGGAGATGCACTTTTATCAGTAAACTGGCGCAAACGTCGAAAGCTATTAGCTGCCGCCAAATTTTGGCTCTCACAAAGGCAAGAAAGTTTTGAAACCAGCGCATGCCGTTTTGATATCTGCGCCATCACTGGAAACCAATTTGATTGGATACAAAATGCATTTAACGAAAATGATGTTTATTAACAAATGTGATAATCAGCTTTATATACTGATCATGCAGTCAACAAAGCTATAATTCAAATATAATAGCGACACAAAAATGATTTGAATTATATCGAGGCGACAAAGGAAAAACTCGTGCTAGACCGAATAAAAGTTTGTTTCACTGAAAGCATCCAAACTCAAATAGCAGCGGCTGAAGCGCTGCCTGATGCCATATCAAGAGCCGCAATGATGATGGTTCAATCTTTACTCAATGGCAACAAAATTCTATGTTGTGGTAACGGTGCTTCCGCCGCTACCGCACAACGTTTTGCTGCGAGTATGATCCATCGCTTTGAAACTGAGCGCCCTAGCTTACCCGCCTTAGCGCTTAATACCGATAATGCCGTGCTAACTGCGATTTCAGGTAGTAAGCAACCTTCTGAAATTTATGCGAAACAAGTTAGAGCATTAGGGCAACATGGTGATGTTTTGATGGCGATTTCAACCCATGGTAATAGTAGTGATATTATTAAGGCCGTTGAAGCTGCGGTGACTAGAGACATGACAATTGTCGCCTTAACAGGTTATGACGGAGGGGAACTCGCTGGCTTACTGGGTCCTCAAGATGTTGAAATCCGCATACCATCCCAACGAAGTGTTCGAATTCAAGAAGTTCATCTTCTTACTGTAAATTGTCTGTGTGACCTTATAGACAATACTCTTTTCCCACATCAGGACGATTAAGGAGACAAAATGCGATTAATACCGATTTTTGCCATAGTCATCAGTACTGTTTTATTACAAGGCTGTATTGGGGCTGCAGTCGTAGGTTCTGCTGCTGTTGCAACGAAAAGTGCCACAGATCCTCGCAGCGTTGGCCAGCAAGTTGACGATGGAACTTTAGAAGCTCGAGTTAGTGGGCAGCTGAATAAAGATAAGGAAATCACAGGTAAGGCTCGTATCATTGCGACCGCTTATAAAGGTAATGTCCTGTTAACTGGCCAAAGTCCTGATATGGCTTGGGCTGAACGAGCAAAACAAATCGCCTCTAACGTTGATGGCACCATCGCAGTCTATAATGAAGTTCGTAGCGGTGAGCCCGTTGATTTGGGTACGGCTTCAAAGGACACTTGGTTAACAACCAAAGTGAAATCGAAAATTCTTGCTAGTGATAGCGTTAAATCTGGTAGTGTAAAAGTCATTACTGAAAACGGTGAGGTTTTCTTGCTAGGTGTTTTAACAAGGCAAGAAGGTGATGCAGCGGCAAAAATTGCTAGTGAAACAGACGGTGTTCGTCGAGTTACGACCGCTTTCACTTATCTTAATTAATCATAAACAATAATATATTGTTATAAAAACAAAAGCCGTGGGTTAAAAACCATGGCTTTTTTCTTATTCATCCACTAATTGGTTTATTTTCAGATAATTCTTACCTCCTAATAAGTGCATTTGATTCAAGATCCAAGCCTGCCTTTTGAGAACATAAGAAGATGGGTTTTTCACGCTATACCTATGAGGATTAGGTAAAACTGCTGCTAATAGTGCTGCTTCATTCATTGAAAGCTTGCTAGCCGGCTTATTAAAGAATTTATTTGCAGCCTCTTCTACACCAAAAACACCATCACCAAACTCAACTATATTAAGGTAAACTGTCAATACTCTTTGCTTTGACCATAAGAGCTCCATAATAGGAGTCATTACTGTCTCCAGCCCCTTTCTTAACCAGCTTCTTCCATCCCATAACCACAAGTTTTTCACTGTTTGCTGCGAGATCGTTGAAGCCCCTCTAATTGTTTGTTTATTACTCAAGTTGTGTTTGTAAGCACGCTCTATTGCATCAAGGTCAAAACCCCAGTGATGAGGAAAATTTTGATCTTCCGCAGCAATTACTGCTAAATAAATATACGGAGAAATGTGATTTTCATCTACCCATTCAGAATGAGATACATAAGAAAAATTTAAGTTTATCCATGCAGTGATTTGTCGTTCAATCATCACTGCAGAAAAAGGCACTGGTATGTATTTAAATAAAACGACTGAACAAATCCACACCACAAGTAATGAAAATGTGATCTTCTTTAACCAGTGCCATAATTTAGAAACAATAGTTCGCATTCAAATAATCACGCCATTTCCAATACTTTCTTAACAAGCTTATTAATACCCGTATTTGCTTCAGAAATTGATTGAGCCAGCATATAAGCAGGTGTTGTAACAACTCGGTTAACTTCATCAATTACAATATCATCAACAGCACATTTAATATGTTTCCCACCCATAAGTTCTATTTGAGCAATCGTTTCACTATCATCACCAATAGTTAGTACTACTGATGTATTTAACATTTTAGGAAGCATCACAGGAGCAATACACATCAGCCCTAGCGGCTTTTTTTGTTGGTGCATTTGGCGTACTAAACTTAATAGTTCTTTATTAATTTCACACTCACTTCCTTTAACGGCGAAATCACATAAATTTTTTGCCACACCAAAACCACCAGGAATTATGAGGGCATCCAGCTTTGAAGCATCAGCTAAGGATAAAGGCGATATTTTTCCACGTGTAATGCGTGCAGACTCTTCCATTTGGTTACGTTTTTCTGATTTTAACTCACCATTAATATGATTAATAACAGTAGATTGAGAATCATCAGGCGCAAAAAAATGAACTTCAGCATTATTTTGGCTCAAAGCTAGCATAGTTAATACTGACTCATGGATCTCACTTCCATCAAAAACACCACAGCCACTTAAAATAACCGCAATTGATTTCATATCTTCCTCCATTTGTAGTAAATTATCTCTCAGGCGCTAAGGTGCACAAACATCAATCTTCATCACAGATTTTAATGAATCTTGTAACAGATTCGCAAAATTTTGGTATCTTGATGTTGCCCTTTACAGTGATATACCTAATTTAATGATTTGCAAAATACAAAAAAAATATGCAAATCAATGATTTCCCTGGTGTTGGCGCAGTATTCGCGCACCCCAACTTCGGTTGGGGTTATTTTTTTGTACGCTGATCAACCCAGTTTCTCAAAGTTTCTATATCTGCTTTCCAATCCTGTTTTAATTCATCCACCCATTCCTGCACATTGTCCCACCATGCTGGTAAATCAGGAGATTGAATCTGTTGTGCGATTTTCTGTAAGTTCTTTAAGCCAACAGAACCTGCCGCTCCTTTGATTTTATGGGCTTCCTCCACAATGCCTTTTTGGTCTTTAGCCACCATGTTCGAATCAAGAATAGCTAAGTAGCCTGGAAGCATTTTTTCAAAGACATCTAGCCCGTCATAAATAAGCTTAGGGCCAACTAATTCAATATACTGCTCTAGCATATCGCAATCTAATTTGGATTCATCAACACTTGAAGCCTCATGCTTACTCGGTGCTTCTTCAGGTCGCAAGGATTGATCCCCCCAAAATTGTTCAATAACCTGGGTCAGTGCTGGAACTGATAATGGCTTACTCAATACACCATCCATACCTGCATCAAAGTATTCTTTTTTGTCTTTCAGAACATTTGCAGTTAATGCAATTAATGGTGGTAAATCTTGCTTATCGTACTGCTGTTTGAGTTTCCTAGAAATATCAAGGCCTGTCATATCAGGTAATTGGATATCCAATAACACTAAATCATATTCACCAGGAGCAAACATCTCGAGGGCATCTTTACCATTCATTGCCACATCAACGGTATTACCTAAATTTTCTAATACAGAACAGGCAACAACGACATTCAGTTCGATATCTTCTACGAGTAAAATATGTAATGCAGGCAATGGGTAATCGTCTTCACTCTCTTGCTGTTCAACAACATCACTTTCAACCACAGGCGCTGTAATGGATAAAGTAAAAGTAGAGCCTTGCCCTATTTCACTTTCAACTTGAATATCGCCGCCCATATTTTGTGCTAAACGACGAGATACAGAAAGCCCAATCCCCGTTCCAGTAGCCGGTTTACCGCCAGCAGAATCTGTCACTTGATAATACATTGCAAAGATTTTATCTAGCTCATCCCTAGGGATACCTATGCCACTATCCTGAACCCTGAAAAACAGTTTATTTTCAGCTTCTTGCCAAATACTAAGCTTCACTTCACCTTTTTGCGTAAACTTAACTGCGTTACCAATTAAATTCCACAATATCTGCCGCAAACGGGTCCCATCAGTTAACACCGTTTTTGGTAATGCAGGAGCGACATCCATGACAAATTTAAGCCCTTTCGGCTGCACTAATAACCCACTTAAATTCTCTAAATCATTCACAAATTCAGATAATGTGATTGGTTGGTTATCTAACTGAACCTTGCGACGCTCAATTTTGTCCATCTCTATAATATCATTGAATATATTACCCAATGTAACCGCACTTACATGGATCGTTTTTAAATAGCTAGATTGTTCCGAAGTTAAATCTGTGTCTAATAAAATCCGGCTCAAGCCAACAATGCCGTTAAGGGGTGTACGAAGCTCGTGGCTGATTGTAGAAATAAAGGTGGTTTTCTCCCTACTCGCGTTCTCTAACGCCTCCTGGTAGCGTTTACGTTCCGTTATATCGCGCCCAAAGCCCATCAGACCATGTCGTTTGCCAACTCGATCATAAAAAGGCACTTTACGGAGTTCAAAACAGGCTTTACGGCCGTCTGGATATACCAACCATTGCTCATAGGTAAGAGAAACATTATGACGAAAAACTTTTTCATCGGTTTCCATAACCTTAGAGGCAATTTCAACATCATAAATATCTAACGGAGTTAGCCCAACTAAGTGTTTTTCACTTTTTCCAGTCAACAGTTCCATTGCCCGGTTACAACCTGAAAACTCATTATTTTCGTTGCGGTAATAAACCAAGTCAGGTGAGGCATCAAGAAATGAACGAAGTAAAACAGATTGCTGCTCAAGTTCAATTTGTGTTTGCTCACGATATTTCATTTCTTGCTTTAATTGTTCAAGGAGCTCTAAATGAGCACGCTCAGCCTTTTCTCGCTCTTGAATTTCAAGGTTAAGCTGTTCAATATTTCCCTGTAATTGAGTGTTTAAATCAGCATCACGCTTTCTCATAACTTCAAGTTTATCAACCATTCGCGATAAACGCTGCCGAGATTCCTCAAGTTGCTCAACCACCACGGACAAAAAATAAACGGCTAACGGAGTGATGATTAACCCAAAGAAAATTGACCCGACCATATCGAGGCTATCAACATGCCCTCTTAAAAAAATTGTCACTGCCATTTGCATTATCATGGCGAGAACAACCAGTGCCGATGCGAGTAATAGGGAAAAACGCACTAACCCGAGCTTCATCATTAAATCGACATAGTATTGCGCAAGGCCGCGAAGTACTTTCATAACCACCCCTTAGTTAAATTCTCTTTGAATCATATATCAAACAAGGCAGTTTCGGATGATTATTCACTCGAAATGTCGATCCCGCTCATTCAATAGCCATTTTTTACTATTAATGATAAAAAACAATCAGGTATTTTCTTTGTGTTAGATAAAGTAAAAATTTACCTTGGATAGTTTTTAATCATAATTACATAAAAATCAAAACAATAACGCTATTGTTCCTTGGGCAAGACCGCTAAAATCAAAGAAAAAGCCCCTGCTATCTCAAGTAAAATCAGACAAAATTCAGTAAGGAATGCCATGAATTCAAATATTTTCGGTTCCCAACGTTGCGAGCCGCCCAAAAAAGCGCTGGTAATCCGCAAAATAGCGTTTACTGAAATCTATGCGCCCGATAATGCCGTCGATGCACAACAGCAAGCGAGCCGCTGTCTATCTTGTGGTAGCCCATTTTGTGAATGGAGGTGCCCACTACATAATCCAATATCAAAGTGGCTCAGGCTTGCTGCTGAAGGAAAAATTATCGAAGCTGCTGAATTATCTCATCATACCAATAGTTTACCTGAAATTTGTGGGCGTGTTTGCCCACAAGAAAAACTGTGCGAATTAGCATGTGTACTTAATGATACAACTGGTTCTATCACTATCGGTCATATTGAGCGGTATATTAATGATACTGCTTTTGCGATGGGGTGGCGCCCAAACCTTTCCCATATTAGCCCCGTTAACAAACGTGTCGCCATTGTTGGCGCAGGCCCGGCGGGTCTTTCTTGCGCCGATGTGCTTATTCGTAATGGTGTAAATGTCGTCGTTTTTGATAAGCACCCTGAAATAGGTGGGCTACTAACCTTTGGTATTCCGTCATTTAAGCTAGAAAAGGAACTGATGATCCAACGACGGGAAATATTTACAGAAATGGGCATTCAATTTCAATTAAATATCGAGGTAGGTATAGATGTCTCTCTAGATGAGCTTCTTTGCAGTTATGACGCCATTTTTATTGGTACAGGTACTTACCAAGCAATTCGAGGCAACTTACCTAAAAAATCGATTCAGGGCGTTTTTGAAGCACTTCCCTATCTAATCGCAAATACACGCCATTTAATGCAACTTCCCATCTCTAAAAACGAACCCTATGTTAATTTACACTCAAAAAGAGTTATCGTATTAGGAGGTGGAGATACCGCGATGGATTGTGTACGTACCGCTATTCGTCAAGGCGCAAAGCAGGTTAGCTGTCTCTATCGTAGAGATGAACAAAGTATGCCAGCCTCACAAAAAGAAGTCGCCAATGCGTTAGAAGAAGGCACTCAGTTCCATTTTAATATACAAGTCACTGAATTTGTCGTTAATGAGCAGCAACAACTTATAGGCGTTTATGCCACTCGTACACAAAATGGCGAATTAGAAAATGGTCGTTATCAAGTAGAACTACTTGAAGATTCAACCTTTTTTATCGAAACCGACACCATAATTGTCGCTTATGGATTTGCCCCTCATAACCAAACTTGGTTAGAAAAACCGTTAATTAAGCGTGATAAGTATGGTCATATTTTAGCAAACCGTAATAGCCGATTTCCGTTTCAAACTTCTCATGAAAAAGTATTTGCCGGAGGGGATATAATCAGAGGCTCAGATCTTGTTGTGACTGCTGTTGCTGATGGGCGTAATGCTGCCGAAGGTATTTTATTATTTCTAGAAGTTTAATTTCTCATTGATATAAAAAAACAGAGGGTTTTGCCCTCTGTTGATTAATATACTGTTAACCTGACCAATGGATTATTTGACAATCCTTAATGAAGGCCGACCTTTTGGTGGCCGCGGTGGCTCATCATCTGATGGCTCATGTGAATTTTCATCCACAGATTCAGCTTCATGAACTAAAGCAATGTTGTCTTCAAGCTCTTCAACTTGTTCAAAACCTGCTGATAACTCTGCATCATACGCAGCTTCAGGCTCAAACATCATTCCAGCCCCATTTTCACGTGCATATACCGCCATAATTGCGGCCATTGGGACATAAACTTGGCGAGGTATTCCACCAAAGCGAGCATTAAAACGCACTTCTTCATTGGTTATTTCAAAATTACCAACAGCTCTTGGCGCAACATTCAATACAATTTGCCCATCACGAGCAAATTCCATAGGAACGTTAACAGCAGGAACGGTGACATCAACCACCAAATGCGGAGTCATATCGTTATCGAGCAACCACTCATAGTGAGCGCGTAACAAATAAGGGCGACGTGGTGACATTGCTGTCATTTCCATCATTCTTTTAGCCTCTTGTAGACAAACGCATTTCGCGCTCAGATTCAGTCAACGATGCTAAAAATGCGTCACGTGCAAATACACGTTGCATATACAACTGCAAGTATTTGCTACTAGATGGGTTCAATTCAATACCAAGTACAGGTAAACGCCATAGTAACGGCGCTAAATAGCAATCTACGAGACTAAATTCTTCGCTCATGAAGAATTCCATTTCAGCAAAAACAGGTGAAACCGCGATCAGCTCTTCAGATAGTTGACGGCGGGCATTTGCTGCCTCTTGCGCACTACCGTTCTCTATTTTGCTCATTAATGAATACCAATCGCTTTGAATACGGTGCATCAATTGACGACTCGTCCCACGTGCAACTGGGTAAACAGGCATTAATGGTGGATGAGGAAAACGCTCATCAAGATATTCCATGATAATGTGTGGGTCATAGAGAGTCAGGTCACGATCGACTAATGTTGGAACACTCTGGTATGGGTTGAGATCGATCAGATCTTGAGGCAGATGACCGGGTTCAACATGTTCAATTTCAACACTTACCCCTTTTTCAGCCAGAACAATCCGTACCTGATGGCTAAAAATGTCAGTAGGGCCAGAGAACAATGTCATTACCGAGCGTTTATTAGGAGCGACAGCCATTAAAACCTCCAAAATACAAAATGGACGAAATGTAATTAATTTTTAATTACCCATTACCCATTTTAAAATCCCCTGTGTTTAACTTTCATTTATCCATATTGGAAGTCAACACAACCCTCCCGCACAGTAAAGGCGAGAAATGCGAAATAAAAAAACAGGGGCGTATTCTAACAGATTTTGTACAACTTAGGGGGGCTACATCGAAAAAATCATAGATTTATTTCATTTTAAGGATAAAATAGTAAAAAATTTAGAGTTATGACAATATAAAAACAAAAAATACAGAATAAAAACCTTAAAGTTAACTCTATAGTTTGGACTATGTTTAATTAAAGTATCTCAGTATCGCTCACTAGTGATTATTTTAGACTAAATTATGATGTTTAACTTTAGATTATATTCGTTCTTTTATAAAGAGTCATAATTAGACACTGTTACCTGTCATAAATAATAAAAATGTAAGTAAAACAATAGGCAATAAAAAACCCGCCATAAGACGGGTTTTTTCATCAATTTTATACCCAAAGGGTAATAAATTAACGTTTGGAGAACTGTGGACGACGACGTGCTTTGCGCAGACCCACTTTTTTACGTTCAACAGAACGCGCATCACGGGTAACGAAACCAGCTTTACGCAGATCAGAACGAAGAGTCTCATCATAAGCCATCAGTGCACGTGTAATACCGTGACGGATTGCGCCTGCCTGACCTGAAATACCACCACCTTTAACAGTGATGTACAGATCCAGTTTTTCCAACATTTCAACCAATTCTAACGGCTGACGAACTACCATGCGCGCAGTTTCGCGACCAAAGTATTGTTCCAGTGTACGTTGATTGATTGTGATGTTACCGCTACCCGGCTTAATAAAGACACGAGCAGATGAGCTTTTGCGGCGACCAGTGCCGTAGTATTGATTTTCAGCCATTGCTATAATCCCGATTAAATGTCAAGAACTTGCGGTTGTTGAGCCGCGTGGTTGTGCTCATTACCTGCGTAAACTTTCAGTTTACGGTACATTGCACGACCCAGAGGTCCTTTTGGCAACATGCCTTTAACCGCGATTTCAAGCACACGCTCAGGACTGCGAGCAATCATTTCTTCGAAAGTTGCTTGCTTGATTCCACCTACATGGCCAGTATGGCGATAGTAGATTTTGTCTTCGCGTTTATTGCCGGTAACAGCAATTTTTTCTGCATTCAGAACGATGATGTAATCACCAGTATCCACGTGCGGAGTATATTCCGCTTTATGCTTACCGCGCAGACGGCTAGCAATTTCAGTTGCAAGACGGCCTAAAGTTTTGCCATCTGCATCAACAACGTACCAGTCGCGTTTTACGGTCTCTGGTTTAGCTGTAAAAGTTTTCATTAAAACTTACCCAATATTGAAGTTACACGTTGGTGAACACTCATGTTCATAAGCTTTCTGAGGTTCACACGACTCTTTGTCCAGTAAACCTACCCCTTCGAGCAGCCTAACTGGCATTAATGCGTTATTTTTTGGGAAATAAAAAACAACGCTGTAACGTGGGGTCGCAAGATTATAGAGAAGTCAGAAACAAAAATCGACCCCAAATGCATTTTTTTTACGTTTGCTCAAATAAACATCGCATCTTGTATTTAAATTATGCGATTTAGATGATTTGTTCGCTAACAACTCGGTTTTATCGTTAACCTTAAGTTAAATGCGGTATTTTCAGGTACTCTTCACTTTGCATTTCTTGCAATCGAGATAAGCAACGTTGGTATTCGAATGCTAACAATTGCCCCTGATACAGCGATTCCATTGGCACTTCAGCGTTAATCACTAATTTAACTTTTCGTTCGTAAAACTCATCAATTAACGCTAAAAACCGCCGAGCCGGGTTTTCATCGTTGGTTCCCATCACAGGTACATCGTACAGTAAGACGGTGTGATAACAGTTGGACAGGTAAATATAGTCATTTTGACTACGAGGCTCCTCACACAATACTTTGAAGCCTATCGCAAGAACACCTTCTGCAGCACGGATAACGGGCATTTTTCGGTGGTTAACCTCTAAAACAGGGTTCACCTCACCTTCTTTTCCTGCCAATTTCACAAACACCTCATCAAGATGTTGTCGGTTTTCATGGTTAATTGGCGATAAAAATAAATGTGCTTGCGTTAAAGTTCTTAAACGGTAATCAATACCTGCATCGACATTCATCACATCACAGTATTTTTTAATTTGCTCAATCGCAGGTAAAAAACGTGCCCGCTGCAAGCCATTTCGATAAAGATTATCAGGGATGATATTTGAAGTGGCGACAAGAGTGATGCCCCGAGCAAAGAGCCCTTCTAGTAAAGTGCCTAGGATCATAGCGTCTGTAATATCTGACACAAAAAATTCATCAAAACACAAGACATCTGTTTGTTTTTTAAACTCATCCGCAATGATATCTAGTGGGTTCTCTTGCCCTTGCAGTGCCATCAAATCTTCTTGTACTTTTTTCATAAAGCGATGAAAATGTAAGCGAAGTTTACGCGTACCCGGTAAACTTTCATAAAACATATCCATTAGCCACGTCTTTCCACGCCCCACCCCGCCCCACATATATAGCCCTTGTATGGGGACAACCGGTACTGTTGACGTTTTACCTAGAAGGCGGTTAAAGCGCTGCTTTAAACCTGAAGGCTTATCTTGTAAAGTGGAAGAGGTTGCATCAACAAGCTGCTGATATATTTTATCTAGGCGTTCTACAGCGAGCTTTTGTACGTCATCTGGCTGATAGTTTCCATCAGCTAGCGCTTGTTGATAACGCATTATAGGGGTCATCGGCGACATTAACTGAATAATCCTTAAAAATTTTTCGGTTTTTTTACCGTTATTTGATATACACTGCCTTTATTATAACCAGATTCAGTTATCATTTAACTTTCGGTTAACGAGCCGCTATAGAGTAAGGAAATTCGATTTAAGATTCCACTCTTAATATCTTAATAAGTTGTTGACTAATTTAGCCTGTCTAATTCAAAGCTTGTCGATTTTGTCATCACTTAACTAGTCAAATTACAATATGTTAAGACGCTTTACTTGACGCTTACATGCAACTTGAATTATTTAAGGTATAGTAACGGTAACAACACTACGTTTCTGCGAACATTGAATCTGTGAACATTGAAGTAATGAAGGAGTCAGCATGACCTGGGAGTATGCATTAATCGGATTGATTGTGGGTTTTATCATCGGTGCATTAGTTGTGCGCTATGGCAACCCAAAGCTTCGCCAGCAAAAAACAGCGCAGGCTGAGCTAGACAAAAAAAGTACTGAACTTGAAGAGTACCGTAAAGAGCTTGTGAGCCATTTTGCTCGTAGCGCAGAATTATTGGATAAAATGGCGCGTGATTACCGTCAGCTTTATCAACACATGGCACAAAGTTCGTCTGAATTAATGCCTGATATGCCAGCGCAAGACAACCCATTTAACTATCGTTTAACCGAATCTGAAGCAGATAACGATCAAGCGCCAGTTAAAATGCCACCAAGAGATTACTCAGATGGTGCATCGGGTCTTTTCAGGCCTATCGAAGAGAAAGAGAAGTAAGTTTTTATCTTTTATCACCAGTAAGCACCACTTACTGGTGATTTTCTACCAAATACACTAAATTTAGTCGCTTTCCGTGTATCTTTCATGATTAAATTTTTATTTAATAATTCTGAACAAGATTTCCATCCAAATATAAATTAATAATTTATTTACCTACTGTATAGAAGTTATGGTTTCACTTAAGTTGCATGTAAATAGATGTAAAAGAGTGGATATTCGCTACCCGTAAGGGGAACTTTTGCGCATAATCGGTAGTCATAGTCATCAGTAAAATTGAATCTGATACCAACCAATATTATCTCAACGCATTGTGTTTATTCTAAAATTGTATCTACAATGAGTTGATAATTTATTCTTGAGAGAATCGACTAAATTATGAAAAGAAAAAACTTTTTTCTTACCGCGGTAGCAATGAGTTTAGGTTTATCTTTAGCGGCTATCCCTGCCGTAAGTAGCGCAGCATTACCTGCAACTTTACCTGCAACAGCACAAAGCCAGAACATGCCTAGCTTAGCTCCAATGCTTGAAAAAGTATTGCCTGCTGTAGTTAATATTCACGTGTCGGGTACGCGCGTACAAAACCAGCAAATTCCAGAAGAACTTAAATTCTTTTTTGGCCCAAATGTACCACAACAGCAACAAAGCGTACGTCCATTTGAAGGCTTAGGTTCGGGGGTCATTATTGATGCTCAGCAAGGTTATATTTTAACCAATAACCATGTTATTGATGGCGCTGACAAAATTCAAATTCAATTAAATGATGGCCGTGAAATTGCCGTTAACTTAATTGGTAAAGACCCGCAAACAGATATCGCGTTATTGAAAATCAGTAATGCAAAAGATATCAAAAACTTAACAGCTGTTAGTATTGCAGACTCCGACAAATTACGTGTGGGTGATTTTGCGGTTGCCGTCGGTAACCCATTTGGTTTAGGGCAAACAGCGACATCAGGCATTATCTCCGCATTAGGCCGTAGCGGTTTGAACCTTGAAGGTCTAGAAAACTTTATCCAGACCGATGCTTCCATTAACCGTGGTAACTCTGGCGGCGCACTCGTTAACCTAAACGGTGAATTAATCGGTATCAATACCGCAATCTTAGCACCTGGCGGCGGTAATATCGGTATCGGCTTCGCGATCCCAAGTAATATGGCTAAAAACCTTAGCGAGCAGTTAATTAAGCATGGTGAAGTAAAACGCGGGATCTTAGGTATCAAAGGTACTGAAATGAACTCCGATATCGCTAAAGCATTCAATATTGATGCACAGCGTGGCGCTTTCGTGAGCGAAGTTTTACCTAAATCATCCGCAGCTAAAGCAGGCATTAAATCCGGTGACGTTTTAGTCTCTGTTGATGGTAAACGTATTAATAGCTTTGCAGAGTTAAGAGCTAAAATCGGTACTAGCCAAATTGGTAAAGAAATTACTATTGGCTTGATTCGCTCAGGTAAACCAATGGAAGTCAAAGTGGTTCTCGAGAACGACGAAGGCTCTGCAACTAAAGCCGAAAAATTGAGTGAATCTTTATTAGGTGCAACGATTTCGAATGCAACGGTAAGCAACACCAAAGGTGTTCAAGTTGATAGCGTCGCGCCTAAATCACCGGCGGCTGCCATTGGCCTAGTAAAAGGCGATTTAATCTTTGGTGTCAATGACGCTCGTGTTGAGACGATTGAACAATTCCGTAAGATTATCGATGCTAAACCTCCGGTATTAGCCATGAAAGTATTGCGTGATGGTGAAACCTTATATTTACTGATGAGAAATTAATTCATCAAAAACCATCTGAAAACCAATAAAACAGGTACAGTATCACTCTGCTGTACCTGTTTTTTTATGTTATGCTCTGAACATGTTTAAGCAATAACTAAATATTCTATATCCTATGGTGAAGAAGCTAACTTTATCTGTCATGCTTGGCCTGTTGACTGCATTGATTATTATCGTTGCGGTTCCTTCTTTGCGCCCTCAAGGTTTAGCCGACTTATTATATGGTAAAACAAATAGTGAGCCCGTCAGTTATAATAAAGCGGTACGTCGTGCTGCACCTGCAGTGGTCTATGTTTATAGCAGTTCAAAAGGCAGTTTTTCTCAATCAGGACGTGAATTAAAATCCCTCGGTTCAGGTGTGATCATGAGCCAAAATGGCTACATCATCACGAATAAACATGTGGTTGATAACCCAGACCAAATTTTAGTAGCTTTACAAGATGGTGCTATTTTTGATGCCCTCCTAGTTGGCTCAGACCCATTGACTGACCTCGCCGTATTGAAAATTGATGCCGATAACTTACCTGTTATTCCAATTAATACGCAACGAGTCACTCATGTTGGTGATGTCGTACTGGCAATTGGAAATCCTTATAACATAGGTCAAACCGTTACTCAGGGGATTATCAGTGCGACAGGTCGTGTTGGGTTAAGCTCTACTCGCCGACAAAACTTTCTTCAAACCGACGCCTCAATCAACTCAGGTAACTCTGGCGGAGCATTAATTAATACCGAAGGTGAGTTAGTAGGCATCAACACGCTTTCTTTCACTGCAGGTCAAGGCATTAGTTCTGAAGGGCTAAGCTTTGCTATTCCTACCGCACTAGCCACCAAAATCATGGATAAGCTAATTCGTGATGGCCGAGTGATCCGCGGTTATATTGGTATTACCGCACGCGAATTGCCTCAAATTAGGTCAAATAACAATAATATCAATCAAATACAAGGCTTACGGGTTTTCCAAGTTGCCCCAAATGGGCCAGCGGCTAAGGCTGGTATACTGCAAGGGGATATTATTTTATCGGTTGATGGTAAACCGGCTATTTCAGCCGCGGAAACTATGGATTTAGTTGCAGAAATCCGTCCCGGAAGTAAAACGGCAGTACAAATTTTACGAGATGGCGAAATTAAAAATATTGATGTGATTATCGAAGAAATTCCTGAAGAACAGGCTGGGTAATCATTAGAAATACATTTGCATAAAAAAGGTTGTTCGATATCGAACAACCTTTTTTGATTCATCGAATAGGTAAATAAAGCCACCAGCCTATTTACCTTATCAAGGTATTAATCATCTGAGTGCACGCGCTGAATATCAGCACCTAAGCTACGTAGTTTATCTTCGATATGCTCATAACCACGGTCAATATGATAAATACGGTCAACTGTCGTTGTCCCTTCCGCAATACAGCCCGCTATAACTAAACTCGCAGAAGCTCGTAAATCTGTTGCCATCACCTGTGCGCTGGTTAATTTTTCAACACCATGACATAACACAGTATTACTTTCAATTTCAGCATGAGCACCCATACGGATTAGCTCAGGGATATGCATAAAACGATTCTCAAAAATCGTTTCAGTGATCATGCCAGCACCATCAGCAACAAGATTAAGTAAGCTAAACTGTGCTTGCATATCCGTTGGGAACCCTGGGTGTGGCGCCGTACGTAATGTCACTGCTTTCGGGCGTTTGCCTTCCATATCTAGGCTAATCCAGTCATCACCAATTTCAATTTTAGCTCCTGCTTCACGCAATTTAGCTAACACCGCATCTAAAGTGTCTGGACGAGCATTACGACAGATAACCTTGCCGCGCGAAACCGCGGCTGCAATTAAAAATGTTCCCGTTTCAATACGGTCAGGTAGTACTTTATAAACACCCCCACCTAAACGTTCAACACCTTCAATAACAATACGGTCAGTCCCTGCACCCGTAATTTTTGCACCAAGGGTATTTAAGAAATTAGCAGTATCTTCAATTTCAGGTTCACGTGCCGCATTTTCAATTGTTGTGGTTCCTTCAGCTAAAGTCGCAGCCGTCATAATAGAGACTGTCGCACCCACACTGACTTTATCCATCACAATGCAAGCACCTTTTAAGCGGCCATCGACCGTTGCTTTTACATAACCATCTTCTAAAGCAATCTTTGCGCCTAATTGCTCTAAACCTGAAATATGTAAATCAACTGGACGAGCACCGATAGCACAGCCGCCTGGTAAAGAAACTTCACTATGACCAAAACGAGCGACCAATGGCGCCAAAGCCCAAATGGATGCACGCATGGTTTTAACAAGGTCATAAGGTGCACAGTATGTCGTTACAGTGCTTGCATCGACGTACACTGAGCCATTGCGTTGTACTTTAGTACCAAGTTGATTCAGTAATTTAATCGTTGTGTCGATATCCCTCAAATGAGGGACATTCTGTATTTCTACTGGCTCTTCAGCCAACAGAGCAGCGAACAGAATTGGTAATGCCGCATTTTTTGCGCCAGATATAGTGACCTCACCCTGTAAGCGGGTTGGTCCTTTAACTAAAAACTTATCCATTCAAGTATTCTCGTATGTCGAATTTTACAGTCTGTTCGCTTAGGCTTTGTAATCAAAGGCCACTAAGTTTACGATCGCGCTCCCATTGCGCAGGGGTGTACGCTTTAATAGACAAAGCATGAATGCGGTTATCCGCAATATACTCCATTAAAGGCGCATAAATTGCTTGCTGTTGCTTAACACGGCTCATACCGTCAAACATGTCACCGACCGCGATAACCTGAAAGTGGCTACCATCACCAGTAACAATAGCCTCATTCAGAGACAATTTTTCCATCAATACTTGCTTAATTTCGTTGGTATCCATAATGACTCAATTTATTAATTATTTGTGATTTATAATTTTACTCTAAATAGTGCAAATTGCATGCATAGCATACAGAGGCATCGCAATAAGAACAGTCAGAGCTCAATCCTCTATCCTAAAGGATTAGGCTTAACACTTAAACCAAAGAAAACGCCTCTCGTGCCGAAAAGCACATAGAGGCGCTTATTTTTACATAACTTGACCCAATTTAGGATATTTAACCTAATTGAGGATAACCCCTTGAACCCCGTATAGCTCAATCAATGTGTTCAAGTTATCACTGACACCGGTTATATTCAGTGAACGGTTTTTAGCTTGGAATTCACCTTTTAAGCGAACTAGCATCGCCAACCCTGTTGAGTCAACATGTTTGAGACCAGAAACATCTATATTTTCAATGCGTTCCAGCGATGAGTCTTTTTTATCCCAAAACGACATTAGCGAATCACGGTCTAACGTCCCGGTGAGATAAAGTGTTGTTTCATTGAGTTCCCATGCTAACAACTGACTCATATTACTTTTTCTCTTCTAAAGTAATTGGCGCTTTTGCACTGATTTCTAACTGTTTTGTTAAGCCATCGACACCTTGCTTACGTAAAATATCACCCCACTCATTTTGCTTAGTCGTGATCATACTCACGCCTTCTGCAATCATGTCGTAAGCTTGCCAGTAACCTGTTTTACTATTTTTACGCCATTGGAAATCTAAACGGACGGGAGGACGGCCGTTGGTATCAACAATAGTCACGCGAATGGCGACAATGTTTTTATCTCCCAACGGTTGCTCTGGGGCTATTTGATACGTTTGGCCATGGTACATTGCCAATGCTTGACCATAGACTTGTTCGAGGTAATCTTCAAATGCGTTGAAATAAGCCTCACGCTGTGCTGGAGTTGCCCCTTTATAATAGGTTCCTAACACCAAAGCCCCTGCATATTTAACTTGTACATAAGGTAATAATTCCTCACGAACAATTGTTCTAAGATACTCGGGGTCTTGCTTAATTTTCGGTTGCTCTGATTTCAAGCGGTTAAACGTTTTCGCCGCCGCTTCATCCATTAATTTATAAGGGTTGGTTTGGTCTACTGCCATGGCAAATGGCGCGATTGCCAACATAGCAACCATCATTAAACGTTTAAACATAATTCATTCCTTTATTCTTCAAAGGGAACACCAAATTACTGTGCAGTTGACTCTGGCTCTGCACCTTGGCTATCACCACTTTTATATAAAAACTGGCCAATTAAGTCTTCTAATACCATAGCTGGCTTAGTATCTTCAAGACGCCCGCCATTTTTTAAGATTGCGATACCTAATTCTTCGTCATCTGGACCAATATTCATCGCAATATATTGTTCTCCCAACAACCCTGACGTCCGAATTGATAGTGAGCTCGAATCGGGAATATTGTCGTATTCACTCAATAAATCAATTTTAACTTCAGGAACATAGTTCTTTTTATCTAGCGTGATACTGGCAACTCGACCAATCACCACACCACCCACTTTGATTGGCGAGCCTTCTTTTAAGCCACCAATATTTTCAAAAGATGCTGAAATTTGATAGGTGGATTGGCTTCCTATCGATTTTAAATCAGCGACTTTTAAACACAAAAAGATAATTGCGGCAATCGCCAGCAACATAAAACAACCAACCCATATTTCACTTTTTTTACTTTGCATGACTTAGTTCCCAAACATCAGTGCGGTAAGTACGAAATCCAGTCCTAAAACAGACAATGACGCATGCACAACTGTTCTTGTTGTAGCTTGGCTTATCCCCTCCGAAGTTGGGATGGCATCATAGCCATTAAATAATGCGATCCAAGTAACTGTGATAGCAAAGACTAAGCTTTTAATCACACAGTTTACTAAATCTAGCCGCCAATCAACGGAAGATTGCATTGAAGCCCAGAAAAAGCCTTCATCAATCCCCTTCCAGTCAACCCCAACTAGTGCGCCACCTAAAATACCGACAGCAACAAAAATTAGAGATAACAACGGCATACTAATAAAACCAGCCCAAAAACGTGGCGCGATAACGCGCCTTAGAGGGTCAACCGCCATCATTTCAAGGCTAGAAATTTGTTCTGTCGCTTTCATTAAGCCAATTTCAGCAGTTAATGCAGAGCCCGCTCGTCCAGCAAACAACAATGCGGTTACAACAGGGCCTAACTCACGCAATAGTGAAAGCGCCACCATCATACCTAAGCTAGCTTCAGCACTAAACGTCGTGAGAACCAAATAGCCTTGTAACCCCAAAACCATCCCAATAAATAACCCAGAGACAGCAATGATCAGCAATGATTGCACACCAATGGCGTACAATTGCTTCATCAGTAATGGCCATTGTTTACGAAACTCTGGTTTACCGAGTAAGGCGCGAAACAGCATGTAACCTGCTCGACCAAACGCGGAAAATATATCAATCCATCGGCGTCCGAAGCCTGCTATCGCCTTTAATATCATTTTATTTTACCCTAATAAATCAGCCAGATAATCATTGGCGGGAAAACGGAATGGAACAGGCCCATCAGCAATGCCATCAAGGAATTGTCGTACACGAGGGTCTTGGTTTTCTCGCAATTCTTCACCCGTTCCCTGAGCAATGACATGCTGCTGCGCAACAATATAAGCATTATCTGCGATACTCAATACCTCTGGAACATCATGGGAAACCACGACACAGGTGACACCCAGCGCTTGATTAAGCTCATCAATCAATTTAACCAAAACACCCATAGTAATCGGATCTTGGCCGACAAAAGGTTCATCAAACATGATTAAATCTGGGTCAAGCGCGATAGCACGTGCTAACGCAGCACGCCGTGCCATACCTCCTGACAACTCAGATGGCATTAATTGAGCAGCGCCACGTAAACCAACCGCCTCTAGTTTCATCATCACCGTCGTATGAATCAGCGATTCTGGCAAGTTAGTGTGCTCACGTAGAGGGAAAGCCACGTTATTAAATACGTTCATATCCGTGAATAACGCCCCGGATTGAAACAGCATGCTCATCTTTTTACGAGATTGATACAGCTTTGAGCGTGACAGCGCTGGAATATTGTCGCCATCAAACCAAATTTCACCTTCATTTGGCCGTAATTGCCCACCAATCAAGCGCAGTAATGTGGTTTTACCAATCCCTGATGGCCCCATAATTGCCGTAATTTTTCCACGAGGAACCGCCAGATTAATATTTTCAAATATTTTCCGGCTTCCACGAGTAAAGGACATGTTCCGTACTTCAATTAAGTTGTCTGTCTGTGCTTGCATTGTTAAATAACTCGTTATACACCACGCGTAAATATTTTTTATCCGTTCAGATGTTACCGAAAGATAAACTGAAAATCGTCAAATATCACAACAAAATAGAATTTATAGTATTATAGCGTTGAAAATATGACTTTTAGTGTTACAACCCTGTTTTTACCTTCAGATAACAGAGAAAAAACAATATAATTTACCTATAGTCAGCAAAAGCTTTCACTATTAACAGCAGATAGCTCTTAGAATGTTGTGATTTACCTAGCTTGAGGATACTCGAATTTGCCTATCCATTTTTGGTTCAAGATGCTAATGAAATCGTCTTGTACGTATTAAATTCTACATCGAAGTCCCGAAAAATACTCATTAAGTATAAAACTAACATTAAAAATAGCTTAACTGACAAAATACTTACTGATACCAAGTATTCGTTATACAATTTAATTTCGCTAATCCGATTAACTTAAAAGCTACGCATGGAACTAGAAATGTCAAACTTCGATTTTCAGAAAGTAGGTAAAGAAGTTCTCCATATCGAACACGAAGGTTTAAAAAACCTAGAACAATATATCAATACTGACTTTGACCGCGCTTGCCAGCTCATTTTTAACTGTGAAGGTAAAGTCGTCGTAATGGGAATGGGGAAATCGGGGCATATTGGCCGTAAAATTGCCGCCACACTAGCGAGTACAGGAACACCATCATTTTTTGTTCATCCGGGAGAGGCCAGTCACGGTGACCTTGGGATGATTACTCATAACGATGTTGTGTTAGCCATTTCAAATTCTGGTGAGTCAGGAGAAGTTTTAGCCTTACTTCCTGTTTTAAAAAGAATTAAAGTGCCTTTAATCTGTATGACTAACAACCCTGAAAGTAATATGGGAAAATATGCAGATGTTCATTTATGCATCAAAGTCCCTCAAGAAGCCTGTCCATTGGGGCTTGCTCCTACCACGAGTACAACAGCTACACTCGTGATGGGAGATGCATTAGCGATAGCCTTATTAACCGCCCGCGGCTTCACTGCGAATGATTTCGCACTTTCGCATCCGGGTGGCGCACTTGGGCGCAAACTTTTACTCCTCGTTCGTGATTTAATGAATACGGGTGATGAAATCCCCCATATTCCTAAAAGTGCGTCTTTACGCGAGGCTTTAGTGGAAATTACCCGCAAAAAACTGGGTATGACCGTTATTTGTGATGATGATATGAATATTGAAGGTATTTTCACTGATGGGGATTTACGCCGTATCTTTGATATGGGAATCGACCTGAATAACGCTAAAATTGCTGATTTAATGACCCCCGGTGGAATTCGAGTATCACCAACCATGTTAGCGGTTGAAGCGCTTAATTTAATGCAATCTCGGCATGTGACTTCGTTATTAGTTGCAAATGATAACAAATTAGTTGGTGTGCTACATATGCATGATCTGCTTCAAGCAGGTGTTGTATAACATAAGGAAATACCATGACGTCTACCTTGTTGGAAACCTGCTATGGCCCTGTTGCCAATACTGTTTTAACCAAAGCAGAAAAAATCAAATTATTGATCTGTGATGTTGATGGTGTCATGTCTGATGGCTTGGTCTATATGGGAAATAATGGCGAAGAACTCAAAGCCTTTAATGTCCGTGACGGCTATGGGATACGTTGCTTATTAACTTCCGGTATTGAGGTCGCCATCATTACAGGAAGAAAAGCGAAGCTTCTTGAAGATAGGGCCCAAACATTAGGCATTACATATCTTTACCAAGGTCAAAGCGATAAGCTTTTGGCGTATCACGAACTGTTAGATACACTACAATTATCAGCTGAAGAAATAGCTTATATTGGGGACGATCTGATTGACTGGCCTGTTATGGCTAAAGTAGGCTTATCCGTCGCCGTCGCGGATGCCCATCCTTTGTTATTACCGCGAGCGGATTATGTGACTCGCATTGGCGGAGGAAAAGGCGCAGTCCGCGAACTTTGTGACCTTATTTTGCTTTCTCAAGGCAAACTGGAAGAAGCAAAAGGTTTATCAATATAACGAATAGATTGAATTCATGAGCAATGCGAAGAAGTGGTTAATTATTATTTTATCCTTGGTTGTATTAGGGCTTATCGGCTGGAATTTAGCAGGTAGTGATTCTGACAACCAAGAGGATAAAGTAATTAATGATGGTCAACCTAATTATCAAACTGATGATTCAGTGACTTTTGTCTATAATCCAACGGGTAATTTAGCGTATAAACTCGTTTCAGATAAAATAGATAACTACACTGAAGGAAAAATCACGTGGTTTTCAAAACCGGTTCTAACCACTTATAACGAAGCGGGCGAGCCAACTTGGACGGTTAAGGCTTTCAAGGCTAGGTTAACGAACGATAGAATTCTCTATTTATATAGCGATGTTCAGGTTGATAGCTTAACCAAAGACTCGCAGATCCAACGAATTACAACTGAGAGTGCAGTTGTCAATTTGACAACACAAGACGTTTCATCTGATGATAAAGTGACCATTATTGGACAAGGTCTCAATTCTACCGGTATGAAAATGAAGGGAAACCTTCGTACAAGAACGGCTGAATTAATCGAAGATGTTAAAACTCATTATGTGTTACAACCAGAAGAGCATTAAAATGAATCAAGTAACTAAGAAACGTTTTATTCAAGGAGCTGTTGCCAGTGCAATCTTGGCTCTTAGCCTACCTGCAATGGCATTAAAAAGTGATACGCAGCAGCCAATGACGATTAATTCGGTCAAACAATCTCTTGATTTAGAAAAAAACGTCACCACCTTTACTGATGATGTTGTTATTAAACAAGGTTCTATTGATATCAGAGCCAATAAAGTGGTTGTAACACGTCCAAGTAGTGACTCGGATAAAATTGTGATTGAGGCCTTTGGTACCCCGGTTACCTTTTACCAATTACAGGATGATGGCAAACCAATTAAAGGCCATGCCAGCAAAGCCCGTTATGAGGTCGATAAACAGCTCGTCACCTTAACAGGCAATGCTTATCTTGAGCAGTTAGACAGCAATATCCAAGGTGACAAAATTACCTATTTGGTTCCTACGCAGCAAATGGAAGCATTTAGTGATAAAGGTAAACGCGTCACCACTGTAATACTGCCAGCCCAATTGCAAGAAAAAGGCCCAGCAGCGAATAAAAATTCATCAGCAAGTAAGAGTAAATAACTGTTATGGCTACACTAACCGCTGAAAATCTAGCTAAAGCCTATAAAAAACGTAAGGTCGTTGAAGATGTCAGCCTGGAAGTTAAATCAGGGGAAATCGTTGGCTTGTTGGGACCAAACGGTGCCGGTAAAACCACAACCTTTTATATGGTTGTGGGTATTGTTCAGCGGGACGCTGGCAAAATTATGATTGATGGTGAAGATATCAGCCTTCTACCACTGCATGAACGTGCTCGTCGTGGAATTGGCTATCTTCCTCAAGAAGCCTCAATTTTTCGCCGCCTCAGCGTTTATGATAACTTAATGGCTGTGTTAGAAATTCGCGAAGATTTGAGCTCCCAGCAACGTAAAGAACGTGCTGAGGAATTGATGGAAGAATTTAGTATCACCCATCTTCGGGACAGTATGGGGCAGTCGCTATCCGGTGGGGAACGCCGCCGTGTGGAAATTGCGCGTGCACTTGCTGCTAACCCAAAATTTATTTTATTAGACGAACCTTTTGCGGGTGTAGACCCTATTTCCGTCTTAGATATCAAAAAAATCATTCAGCACTTAAGAGATTACGGCCTCGGCGTTTTAATTACCGACCATAATGTGCGGGAAACCTTAGATGTGTGTGAAAGAGCCTATATTGTCAGCCAAGGGCACTTAATTGCGCATGGGTCACCAACCATGATCTTAGAGAACGAACAAGTGAAACGTGTATACTTAGGTGAAGGTTTCCGGTTATAAATTATCGTGTTGTCATTTTTTAGGGAGAATAAAACAGATTCATGAAGCAAAGTTTGCAGCTTAGAGTCAGTCAACAACTTGCAATGACCCCTCAATTGCAGCAAGCTATCCGCTTGTTGCAGCTGTCTACACTTGAGCTTCAGCAAGAAATTCAACTTGCCTTGGAAACCAACCCACTTCTTGAACAAGAAGAGTTGAATTCCGAGCCCGAATCTATTGACTCCCTAAATGAAAATACCGATACCAGTGAACTCGATACCAAAGACGCTCTTGAAAATCATGATATGCCAGATGAGCTCCCTTTAGATGCTGATTGGGATGAAATATATACTGCAGGAACACCGTCAGGGACCAGTAACGATTATAGTTTTGATGAACTGCCTGTTTATCAAGGTGAAACGACACAAACGCTGCAAGATTACTTGACATGGCAAGCTGAGCTGACCCCTTTTACTGACACAGACAGGGCAATCGCTACTGCCATTATTGATTCAATAGACGATTCCGGTTATCTGACAACAGCAATTTCTGATATACATGAAGGGATTGATAACCCTGAAATTAGCATAGAAGAAGTCATCGCTGTCCTAAAGCGTATTCAGCATTTCGACCCACTGGGTGTTGCAGCACAAGATTTAAAAGAGTGTTTATTAATCCAATTGTCGCTGTATCCTCAGCAAACTGATGGGCTACAAGATGCAAAGCGCATTATTAGTAACCATATTGATTTGCTGGCTAACCGTGATTTTCGCCAGCTGAGTAAATTAACTCGCTTAAAAGAAGATGCACTAAAAACCGCGATAGACCTGATTTTAACGCTGAATCCAAAACCCGGCCAATCCATCAATACTGGGGAATCAGAATACGTTATTCCTGATGTTTTAGTGAAAAAAATTGCTGGGCACTGGCAAGTTGAGTTAAATACAGATAGCATCCCTAAACTAAGTATTAATAACCATTATGCTTCGATGCTAAATAATTCAGCAAATGAAGATGACTCACAATATATTCGTAGTCATCTGCAAGATGCAAAATGGTTGATTAAAAGCCTTGAAAGCCGCCACGAGACACTCTTAAAAGTCGCGACTTGTATTGTAGAACAGCAACAAGAATTCTTTGAGCTGGGTGAGGAATATATGAAACCGATGATACTGGCCGATATCGCCTATCAAGTGGACATGCATGAATCAACCATCTCACGAGTAACAACTCAAAAGTTTCTCCATAGTCCACGAGGCATTTTTGAATTGAAGTATTTTTTCTCCAGCCATGTTAATACGGACACAGGTGGCGAAGCCTCCTCAACCGCAATTCGAGCATTGGTGAAAAAACTGGTTGCTGCTGAAAACCCAGCAAAACCATTGAGTGACAGTAAATTGACGAGTATGCTGGCAGAACAAGGCATTCAAGTCGCTCGCAGAACTGTTGCTAAGTATCGAGAATCGTTATCCATTCCGCCCTCTAACCAGCGTAAGCAGCTGGTTTAATTGATAAAATAAGGAAGATTGTATGGAATTTCAGATTACTGGACACAATATTGAAGTTACTCCTGCATTGCGCGAGACTGTTGAGAAAAAACTCAAAAAATTGGAGCAATTGTTTGATCGTATTAATGGTATCCAAGTTGTCTTGAAAGTTGAAAAAGTTCAGCAAATTGCTGAAGCAACCGTGCAAGTTAATGGAGCGGATCTCCACGCATCAGCGGAAGAAAACGATATGTACGCTGCTATAGATATACTCGTAGACAAACTGTCGCGCCAATTAACCAAACATAAAGAAAAACTGAGACAACATTAATACATTGACGCGGCTTATTAATTAGCCGAATAATGTTTCAAACCAGATGGTGGGATACATCATCTGGTTTTGTAGTCCTAAGTGAACAATAAAATGAATAGTGATATAGAAATCCAGTTAAACGTTGTTTTATCATCAGCCTGTACACGTAATAATATTGTGTGCACCAGTAAAAAAAGAGCTTTAGAAATTATTAGTGAGCTGGCTGCCGTTGAATTGGAATTACCTGAAAATACGGTATTTGAAGCGTTATTAACCAGAGAAAAAGTTGGCACAACAGGTATTGGCGGCGGTATTGCCATTCCTCATGGAAAGCTGAACGAAGGTGAAAGTAGCCGTGCTGTCGGTGTCTTTTTACATTTAGAAGAGCCGATTGCTTTTGATGCAATTGATAACCAGCCTGTTGACTTGCTTTTCGCTTTACTCGTGCCATCAGACCAATGTAAAACGCACCTGCATACGTTGTCGCTTATCGCCAAAAAATTAGCCGATAAAACGCTCTGTAAACGCCTGCGCAGTGCACAAAGTGATGAAGAGCTATACAGCATAATTACAGAGTAAGCGATAAATTATGTATCTTGCCATATGCAAATGATATTGTTATGGTTTCTAAGTAATATTAATTGGCAAGTACTGCTTTTCAAGAAACACATTATTAAGAAACAAAAGGGAGCAAGCTCATGGTGCTGATGATAGTCAGCGGCCGTTCCGGTTCGGGGAAATCCGTTGCCTTACGTGCGCTGGAAGATATGGGTTTCTATTGCGTAGATAACCTACCGGTTGTATTACTGCCGGAGTTAGCGAATTCACTGGCTGATCGTAATATTTCAGCAGCGGTAAGCATCGACGTGCGTAATATGCCCGACAATCCAGAGATTTTCGAAGAAGCGATTGATAAATTACCATCAACCTTCTCTCCTCAATTATTGTTTCTAGATGCCGACCGTAACACGCTTATACGTCGTTATAGTGACACTCGTCGGTTGCACCCACTTTCAAGTAAAAATCTTTCGCTTGAAAGCGCAATAGATGAGGAAAATGAGCTACTTGAACCTTTACGCTCTCGTGCTGATTTAGTTATTGATACCTCAGAAATGTCCGTTCATGAATTAGCTGAAATGCTAAGAACACGTTTGATGGGCAAACGTGAGCGTGAACTGACAATGGTGTTTGAATCCTTTGGTTTCAAACATGGTATTCCTATTGATGCCGATTATGTATTCGATGTGCGTTTTTTACCAAACCCGCACTGGGATCCGAAATTACGCCCAATGACAGGTCTTGACCGGCCCGTTGCTGCATTCTTAGATAGGCATACTGAAGTCCATAACTTCATCTACCAAACTCGTAGTTATTTAGAATTATGGCTACCGATGTTAGAAACCAATAACCGTAGCTATTTAACTGTTGCGATTGGCTGTACAGGAGGGAAACACCGTTCAGTATACGTCGCAGAACAACTTGCCGATTATTTCCGTTCCCGTGGTAAAAATGTGCAGTCACGCCACAGAACATTGGAAAAGCGTAAATAACAGCAATGACCGTAAAAGCCACAATAACGCTCAAAAATCGGCTTGGGATGCATGCACGGCCTGCCATGTTACTCTATGATTTAGTTAAACAATTTAACTCTAGAGTTATTTTGCGTAATAATAATCAAATTGAGGCGGAGGCCGATAGCGTTATTGCGATGTTGATGTTAGACTCAGAACAAGGCAGTAAGATTGATATCGAGGTTAGCGGTCCGGATGAAAATCAGGCCTTGTCTGCAATTATCAACCTATTCGAAAACAGGTTTGACGAAGAATAGTTGATGAAATGATGAAAAATAGCAGAGTTTCAAGCTAGCTATAGCATGTCAATCAGTAGATTTTTATCTAGGCAGGCTTAGAGATCGTGATCATGATCTCTTCCCTTTAAAGCGTATAGCGCCTAATATTTTAAACAAACTTATTTCTAGCGACACCCCCTACCTTATGGGTGGGGGGTGTTTGCTTTGTATGTCTCTATTGGAGTGTGGTATGACAAAGCCAACAATTATTATCAATGATTTAGATGCTGAACGTTTAGATGCACTGATGGAACAGCCGGCTTATGCGGGCACACCGGTTGCCGAAGCGCTCAATGATGAACTTGACCGTGCAGATATTCTTAGCCCACAAGAAATCCCTGCGGATGTGGTCACGATGAACAGTACCGTTCGCTTTTTGGATTTAATCAGCAACGAAGAACGCACACGCACCTTAGTTTACCCTGCGTCACTTAAAGATAGTGCGGAGCAACTGTCTGTGATGGCTCCGATTGGTGCAGCCTTGTTGGGCTTGCATGTAAACGATGAAATCAGCTGGGAATTGCCAAACGGTGTTCAAACACGTGTTCGTGTACTTGAAATCGTTTATCAACCAGAAGCAGCTGGTGAGTTCCACCGTTAATCACGACAACGGCTGAATTAAAGAAGGCTTAGCGAAAAAAGTTTTATTTAAAAAACTCAGGCAAGTCCTCTAACCTATTCAGGCACTCAATTGAGTGCCTTTTTTGTTTTAATAGGTAGTAAGGATATAAGCTAGTGCTTTTTAGTCATATTTATCAATCTATTATTTTCCCATTGGTGAAAGAGCTTATCCAATAAAAACAGTTTGATTACCTTTATCGCTAACAACCCGCCCCAAATAGCACTAACCCAAATAGGCCAATGGCTCTCTGGTGTATAAATATAATTAGCGGTATACAGTATTACGCATACAATAATCGCTGTTATTATATTTTTAAGTAACTTTGCTTCATTTCTTACCCGCTTTTTAGCCTCTTCTATCCGATGATCTAGCTCAATACTTTCGGGTAAAGGTGTAGATGTCAGTTCAGACACACTCACATTAAATACTGATGCTAATGCACTGAGTGTTTCTAAGCTAGGTACTTCACCGTTTTCAATTCGTTGGATAGTTCTTGTGCTCAGTGATGATAGTAGAGCGAGCTGTTCTTGAGACCAAGCTCGCGCTAATCTCAATTGTTTAATTTTATTTTCCATCATAACCTACCTTAAAAATCGAATGATCTTAGGAGATGGCTATACTGTCAGCATAATGCAATCATGACCACGACAGCATGACGACAGAGCGACGACACCGCAGTGACAGTGGTAAATACTATTTTATAGAATAAAAAACGCCCAATAACAAATGTATTAGGCGCCTTGTTTCACACAAAACAGAGGAAGAACAAAAGGAGTTACTCTCCTGCAATGCTCATTTCTGGGATCAATACCGAACCACACTGAATATTACTGCGAGTTTCAATATCATCAGCGATAGTCACCATATTCGCCCACATATCTTTTAGGTTTCCAGCAATAGTAATTTCACTCACTGGGTACTGAATCTCACCATTTTCGACCCAAAAACCTGAAGCGCCACGAGAATAATCTCCTGTAATCCCACTCACCCCTTGACCCATTAACTCAGTAACGATTAGCCCTGTTCCCATTTGTTTCAGTAATGCATCAAATGAAAGCCCTTGGCCTGCAATACGCCAATTATGGATGCCGCCCGCGTGGCCAGTGCTTTGTAAACCTAGCTTTCTTGCTGAATAGCTGGTCATCAACCACGTTTGTAGAACACCATTTTCGACGATATTGCGTTCACAAGTGCGAACACCTTCGCTATCAAAAGGTGATGATGCTAATCCACCCATTAAATGCGGTTGCTCATTGATAGTTAGCCAGCTTGGTAGAATTTGTTTTCCTAGGCTATCTAATAAGAAAGAAGATTTACGGTAAATACTGCTGCCACTAATAGCACCAACTAAGTGGCCAAATAGACCTGTTGCCACTTCGGCCGCAAAAATAACAGGCGCTTTCATCGTAGGTAATTTACGAGGTGACAAACGAGATAAGGTGCGACGAGCGCACTCCTGCCCTACCCACTCAGGGGACTGTAATGCGTCTAAGCTACGACCGATCGTATAAGCGTAATCACGTTCCATCTCACCATTTTGCTCTGCAATCACACAACTCGACATCGAATAGCGGCTTGAGCAGTAGCTTTGCAGCATACCATGGGAGTTGCCAAACACACGTACACCATAGTGCCCATTAAAACTGCCGCCTTCGGTATTCACAATGCGGGGGTCTGCATTTAATGCTGACATTTCTGCAACTGATGCTAAGCGGATAGCTTCTTCGGGAGAAAGTTCGCTCGCTTGAAACAAATTGAGGTCAGGAGCTTCAAAAGCCAACAAAGATTTGTCTGCCGGCCCTGCACACGGGTCTTCTGAGGTGTAATTAGCGATATCAATTGCCGCCTGAACGGTACGTTCAATCGCTTCAGGGCTTAAATCTGTAGAAGAGGCACTACCTTTACGTTGTTGATGATAAACGGTGATCCCTAATGCCCCATCACTGTTAAACTCAACATTTTCGACTTCCCCTTGGCGGGTACTCACACTAATTCCTGTGCTTTTGTTTACTGCGACTTCCGCAGCATCACAACGTGTTTTTGCAAATTCTAATGCGTGTGCGACGGCTTCTTCGAGTTTTTTACGTTGTTCAGTGACTTGTTCAGTTACACTCATGCTTTAGTCCAATCAATAATATGGGGGAAACGTGATTTTCTGCCCTAACACGTAAATGCTAGGTAGTCATAGAGGGGTTTTCCCAGTTACAATATATAATAGATGAATGTTAACACTCACAACACAGTAAATCATATTAATTACGCGTAATTAAACCACTGTGTTCGGTAAAAAGGAAAATCGATATGGCCAAACAGCCTGATGACTGGCTGGATGATATCCCAGCGCCGCAAGACGAAGAAGACGAGGAAATCATTTGGGTCAGTAAAAGCGAAATTAAGCGCGATGCTGAGATCCTCAAAAAATTAGGGGCTGAGCTCGTTGATTTAAGTAAAAGTGAATTAGAACGTATTCCGTTAGATACTCAATTACTTGAAGCTATTGAACTTGCTCAAAAAATCAAACGTGAAGGCCGTCGTCGCCAATTACAATTGATTGGTAAGTTATTACGTTCACGTGAGGTTGAGCCGATTACAGAGGCTCTGGATAAGCTTAAAAACCGTCACAACCAACAAGTAGTCATTTTACATAAACTGGAAGACTTACGAACCCGTTTATTAGATGGCGGTGATGAAGTCATTGAAGACGTAGTTGCCCTGTTCCCACAAACAGACAGGCAACAATTGCGTGCATTAGTCCGTAATGCGAAAAAAGAGCGTGAAGGCAATAAACCGCCAAAAGCCTATCGCCAAATCTTTCAATATTTGAAAGATCTGTCTGAAATGGCTTAATAAATTATCCCCTATGCTACGGCTAGGGGATTTTTCTTGGTAAATGTACCTAGTATTCTTACCAGCCATAACTAGCTAAAATGCGCTTTGATTGTATCAAGTAGTGTTTTGAACTCAGTATAGCCTTCTCTATCAAGGAAATGCCCGGCAGATTCTTCAATAATAACCTGTGTTTTTAAAGCCTCTGCCAATGCTTTCGAAGACCTTGGTGACACAATTTCATCATTGGTTGATATAATCGATATTCGATTATTTGCTATCTGTATGAGTTCATCATAATTCAATGGCTCAAGGGTGTGATGCTGTAATTCTGGCAATGTTTCTTGCGTTTCATCAAACCCTGATACCAATACATAACCCGCTACCGATTGCCTCGTATTTTGCAAAAATCGTAATGCGGTAATGCAACCTAAGCTATGACCAATCAAAACCGTATTTTCATCAATATCAAAAGGTAAGTGTTGTAAGCGCTGCTGCCACCTTTTAGGGTCGGGAGTTAAAGAATCAGGCATGGTGGGGACGTTAACAAAAGCGCCTAAGGCTTCAAGCTCTGATTTCAACCATGGAAACCAATTTTTATCAGGGGATGCCGTATAGCCGTGAACAATAAGGAATTTTTTTTCTTTTAGCGGAAATGCAGTGCAGGTAACGTTATTCATCCTAAAGACCCCTATCAGCTCAGTTATCTTATTTAGACTTTACCATGAGTGATAGGAATATTAGTTAGAGCTTTTTGTTATATCTAAAGCAAAAACGAACTCTTCTTCCCACATATCTTGTGCGTCATTCATCACATCAATAACATCTGCGAATTTTATACGTTGTTCGGCTGTCATATGTGAAAACGTGATGGTTACAGGCAACTCAATGCCAGCGGAAACCATGTCCCACAGGGCATCAAGATTATAGCCAAACCAATCAGGAAGGGAAAATTGTTGAGCAAATTGATCATAAAAATCATTCAATGAATTTATTTGCCTGAAATCAAAGCTCACCTGTTTGCTCATTATGATTTTCCTTTAGTGGACTTGAGTAAAGCTCTTATAGTGGTCATGAGTCACAAAAATCATCCCATCCGATGAGTACAGCAAACGGTCTGCCCCGCGATGACCACAGCGATAATTGATATCTGCTTCAAACCACTGACGCCCTTGTGCAGTTGGCAAACTTTTTTCACGGTTAGAAAAACGGTCTCCGCCAATTGCTCTTCCAGGTAACACATCGCAAAGGTTACCTTTTTTCGCATCCCATCCGGCTTCACGGGCTTGTTTCTTCGTCATATAGAAAGCTGGAAGTTTTTGATATTTTTCCATAAAACTAACCACGTTGTCTTGTGCAGTTAGCTTATCAATCGGTTGTGGTGTTTCTTTTGGTGTTATCGCTTCACGAGAAGGTGGATTGCTTTGATTAATGGATGGTTCAGATGGTGTTTTATCTCCACCATTGAAATAAAGGCTAATCACAATCAAAATAGCCATCAATACGACAGGTAAAAAACGTTTATTCATAACACCTCAGTTGTTTTGTGCTTTGCAGGCACACAATCGCCCTAGTCACAACACCGACAAGAAGTTGTCACCAGGGCGAGCAGAGCCTAGTTTATATCGCCATAAACGATTATGCGGTACCGCCAACGGTCAGTTTGTCCAGTTTTAATGTAGGTTGGCCTACACCAACAGGAACACTTTGGCCTTCTTTGCCACAAACACCAACACCTTTATCTAGCGCTAAGTCATTACCAACCATTGAAATCTGCTGCATAGCTTCAACACCTGAGCCTATTAACGTAGCCCCCTTCACAGGAGAAGTAATCTTACCTTTTTCAATCAGGTAAGCTTCTGATGTTGAAAATACAAATTTACCTGAGGTGATATCTACCTGACCACCACCAAAGTTTGGTGCATAAATGCCTTTATCCACACTAGCAATAATTTCTTCTGGCGTTGATGTCCCTGCTAACATGTAGGTATTGGTCATACGCGGCATCGGTAAGTGCGCATAAGATTCACGACGTGCATTACCTGTTGGAGTAACTCCCATCAGGCGTGCATTCAGTTTATCTTGAATATAATTACGTAAAATACCATTTTCTATTAGGACGTTATACTGCCCAGGCACCCCTTCGTCATCAATAGCGAGAGAGCCACGACGGCCCGCTATCGTGCCATCATCCACGACGGTACACAGTGGTGATGCGACTTGTTCACCAATTTGGCCTGAAAATACAGATGTGCCGCGACGGTTAAAGTCACCCTCTAAACCATGCCCCACCGCTTCATGCAATAGAACCCCAGGCCAACCGGCACCTAGCACAACAGGCATCATTCCCGCAGGAGCCGCAACTGCAGACAAGTTCACCAGTGCCATACGCACCGCTTCGCGTGCATATTGTTCAGCAACTACTTGCCCTTGGTGAATTTCCAAGAAATATTCATAACCATAACGACCACCACCGCCACTTGCACCGCGTTCGCGCTTGCCGTCATGTTCCACCAGCACGCTGACTGACAAACGCACTAACGGGCGAATATCTGCCGCCAAAGTACCATCTGTTGCGGCGACTAACACTTGCTCATAAACACCGGTTAAACTAGCATTGACCTCAATGACACGCGGGTCTTCTGCGCGTGCAACTTGGTCAACACGATGCAGCAAATCAATTTTTTGTTCCCGCGATAAGCTTTGCAGTGGATCTGCCACTGAATACAATTTTTTATATTCAACGTTAGTTAAAATTTGTGATTTACCAGAGCCTTGCTCATTCACAATGCTGCGTGCAGCGGTAGCACTTTGTGTCAGCGCGTGTAGCGAAATTTGGTCTGCATAAGCAAAACCCGTTTTTTCACCACTAACAGCTCTCACACCAACACCTTGGTCGATATTGTAAGAGCCATCTTTGATGATCCTATCTTCAAGCACCCATGACTCATGGAAGCTCGATTGAAAGAACAGATCCGCATAATCTAGATGGCGCTCAGATAACAAACCTAAAATGTCATACAGATTTTCTTGCCCAAGGCGGTTGGCGGCCAGCAAATGTTCGCTGACAGAAACTAAACTCATATTCGTTACTCTTTGGTTTCTTTTTTAATCAATGATGTCAATTGCGGTCTAAAACGGTTGTGTTTCACCACTTTTATTTGCTCGCGCATGACACTCAAGCTGTCTGTTTTAATATTCAGTACCGTAGAAGCGACTGCATCCACGTTCTTTTTCATCACTTTACCCCACCCATCAACCGCAAGGCTATGCCCCCACGTGCGACGTGTGCCGTGCACACCGACTTGAGCAGGTGCTAAAATATAGCATTGGTTTTCTATCGCACGAGCTCGTAATAACGGCTCCCAATGTGCTTGACCGGTGTAACGGGTAAATGCCGCTGGTACAGAGATAATTTCTGCACCTTGCTCACGTAATGCTTGGAATAAACCAGGAAAGCGTAAATCATAACAAATCGTCATACCAAGGCGACCCACCGGCGTATCAACAACGGTAATATGTTCACCACGCTGATAAATCACGGATTCGTTATAAGTGCCTTGTTCATCTTCGATATTGACATCAAACATATGAATTTTATCGTAGCGCGCTTTAATGTTTCCTTCAGCATCAAATAATAAGCTACTACTTGTAATACGTTCGGGATCTTCACGGCTAATCATTGGCATTGAGCCAATTAAAATCCAAACATGATAACGTTTGGCCATTGCGCTGATCGCTTTTTGCAAAGGGCCTTTTCCTTGCTCTTCCGCTTGTTTACGATAGGTCGCTGCATCTGCAAATAACAATGCGTTTTCAGGTGTCAGTACTAACTCAACAGTTTCTGGTAACTGTTTGATCTGTTGTTCGATTTGCGCCAAATTGTGTTTAGTATTATTTCCACTACATAACTGCAAAAGTGCAACGTTGCCATTTTTCATTACTCTTGAGTCTCCTTCAGTTGACGTAATACTTCATCAATTTTCGGCTCGTCCAAGCTACCTGTTACTCGGTAACGAATAACGGAAACTTTACTCCATAGTGGACCGAGCACTTTCGTTGCCGCAAATACGGCAGCGCCTGCAAATGGGTTTACCACAAACGCGGTTGCTACTCCTACTGTAGCAGATATTTCCGGTGTAATGACGGCTTCAACATTAATTTGGCGTTTAACGAGGTCAATTTGACCATTAAAAGCAATATCGGCAACTAAACCATCAACATAGGTATTTTTCGAAACCAGTACACCATTTTTAATGGTCGCATCACCTTTAATGGAATCAAAATCAAAGTCATCACTAAATGTATCGCTAAAATCAAATCGTAGTTTACGCAACAGCGCATCAAAGCTGACTAGACGCAATATTTGCCCTGCACGACCGCCCCCCATTTGTGCAATCGCTCCTTTACCCAATTTTGCAGACATTTTACCATTTAAAGAGGCAATATCTGGTGACCAAGGCAAATTAGCCCAATCTAAATCAAATTCAATAGTATAAGGTGATTGGATAATGGGAACCAATATACCAAAATACGCTGCTGTTTCGTCAAAAGCTTCGCCGGTCAATGAACCTGCAATTTGCGTTTTATTGCCGTTTTCGCTATTCCAAATAGCATCTAGCGTTAATTTCGTAACACTGTTATCTAGCGTGCCATCGGTCAGTTGCAATAACGTCCCTTTAGGTTGGATATTCGCACTAATTTCACCCAATTTCTGCCCAGCAACCCAACATTCTTTACAATGAAACTGCAATTGTGGCCATTGGCTAAAATCAAATTGTGTTGTGGCAAGGTCATTGATTTGAGCACTAGAGGAAGTGCTAGGGTTGTAATACAAATAATCAATAGCGACCTGCCAAGGCTGTGAAGCAAAGATTTGTAACGAGCCTTTTAGGTTTTCACTGTTGATACTGACCAACTGCTCAGTCCGTTGTAAATCATAAGAAAAGTTTACTGCGTTCCATTGCTGCCCAGCGAGGTAGATTGACGGAATATTGACCTGGAGCATATCCGGCAAGCCAATATTCATACCACCTTCGCGGCTATGGGATGACACTAGTAACCCAGCTAATTTCTCCCAGTTCATATCAGTAATCGCTGGCAAATCGACAATAAAAGCTGAGTTTTTAGGGAGTTCAGGAATACCGTCACGCCATTGGGCAATATGGGCTTTTAATAAACTCAGAGGTTTGTCACTCAATCCCCATTGAGTATTAAAACCAATGCGCTTACCGATATCACCACCAACCACCAACTGTTCTGTGGTTCCTTTTGCTTGAACATTAATTTGCCCAAGCTCTGCTAACAAAGCGTTATCAATAGCAGGTAGTTGGCTTTTCAGTTGTTTTAGCCCTGCGGTGACGTCTATTTGTAAGCCAACGGGTTCTTTTGCCGTATTCGGAATGGTGATAGCGACTTGGCTTTTCCAGTCAGTGGTTCCTGATAATTTTTGTTTAATCTCAGCAGGTAACATTGCCAACTTATTCACCGCCCAGTTTCCGCTAATATTCACATCCACTAAATAATTTTTTGCTTGGTCAGTGGTAGTGAAATCGACAGTAATTGGCTGTTCAAACCAGTGTCCACGCAGGTTTTCACCGCGTAAATCTCCATTGTTAAACTCAAAGCTGCCCGTCAAAGCAGAAATAGTGCTATCAATTGGCTGAATATATAAATCGTTTTTATTGAGATTGACCTTTCCTTTGGCGACAACATCCTTACCCGCCACCAGTGGAATAGATAACCCTAACTGGCCATTAACAGTTCCCCCAATTTGTAACTCTTCAAGCGTATCGCCAATTGAGTGGTTCATCGGGGTATGCACAAAATATTGCTGGATTTGTTTTCCAGTTCCATTGATATCTGCATTGATATACAGCATTTCTTTAGTGTAATCAGGGATATTGGCATCAAGATTGGTTGCTGTGGCATCCGCCAGTTTTACCGTTGGTGCATGCATAAATAGCCCTGCACGCCTAAAGTCTAAATCCATATCTAAGTTCAATAATGCAGGCCATTCACTGTCATATTCGAATGTCGCATTACGCAGAGGGACATAAACTTGGAATTGCCCATCATTGTTATCGTATGGGAAATGAGCTGGGTCACCTTTATAGACCAACGTCGCATTATCTACACTACCTGCGATAATGGCTTTCGTCAGGTAATCCGCCACATCTTGCCCCATTAATTTTTGTGGGAAATAACGCCACGCATCCCCTGCATCATCTAAACGAATTCCGGCAAGAATGGCGAGATCGGCATAATTTCCTTTTTTCGCTTTTGCGTAACGAAACTCACCATTTGCCCAAAGAGACTGAGCTTGTACCTCTAATGATGGGCTCCACAGTTTAAATTCACTGTCATTATTTACCCAATGGAACTGACCTGTTGCCGTCTCTATTAAAAAAGGAGCTTTAAATTCATCGCGATAGTCCACTTCACTATCTTGCAAGCTAACTGTGGCACTACCACTTTGCATGCCACCAATTAAAACACCCGAAAAATGATTAACTGAAGGCAACTCTTTCCATTTTTTCCAGCTGACATTTTGCCAATCCATGTTGATTTGTACGTTTTCAGGCATGTTTTGTGTGATATCAAGCGCAAATTCACTCACTACACCAGTTGGTTGGCGATGTTGCCAATCTTGTACCATTTCAGGAGTCAAAAAAGAAAATGTGGGCAAAACTTCGCTTAAACGTTCGAGTTCAATATCTTTAGCACGGATGCGCCAATGGTCATTATCTTGATATTTTTTGCTGGCAGGCAAATACAATACAGAGACGCTCCCTTGCGGCCAGATAAACTCATTGGTTTTCAAGGTATCAAGCTCAGGAATGTTAAATAACCACCCATTCCCCTGCCTTTTCATTCGCAAAAGCAAATCATTAACTTGTAGGTTTTGGGCTAATTCGCCCGTTCCCCAGTTAGCTTCGCCTTGTCGTAGTTGAATAAGGCCGCTGTCAATTCGATGATTTCTCAGGGTTACCCAAGAAGACAGGCTAAAATTGGCATCCCGCAATGAAGTATTGTCACGCAGCCAGCGGCTAAGCCATGGCTGCATATCAATATTATCCGCTTGTAGATAAAAAATACCGTCACTTAACACGCCGTTTTTATCTGACACATCAAGCTTTACTTGTAGATAGCCATGCTGCTTATTAATGGTTTCAAGACTCACAAAACCTTGAGCACGATGCCGTTCATTGTCATTCAGCCATGAAAGCTCGGGTAAAATCAGCGTTGTTTTTTGTTCAGAAGGTGTGAGGAAGGTTAATTGGCTTTCTTTTAATATAAAGTGGTCGAATTGCCGTAAAAATAGCTCTTCAATGCTATCTAAAGACTCGCCTTTCGCGGAGTCTCCAAGGCTTAAAGGAACTTTATAATCAACATTTAACTGATAGAAGGTTAAATCACGAAAGCGCCAGCGTAGAGAAAATAATGAGCTCCAGATATCTAATTCAACAGTAATGGTATTCGCGGTAACATCCGTAGTTTTACTCTGTAAAGCGACATCGGATAACGTCAGTACAGGGCCAAAAGATTGCCAAGCCCCTTCGATTTTACCAATTTGTACAGATACATCGGTCTTTTTTTCAACATAATCGACCAGATCTTGTCGATAGTTGTCAATATTTGGCAGAAGAAAACGCAGCCCTGACAGCACTAATGCACACAGCAATAATATAACCGCGGTCGTCACCAGTGCTACACGTGGCAGTCGTCTCACTCAAATCTCCTTATTACATCATTACGACGTCAAAACGTTCCTGACTGTAAAGAGGTTCAGTCTGAACTTTAACTTGCTTCCCAACAAAGATTTCAACTTCTGCAAGGGCATGTGATTCATCCCCTTTAAGGACATCAACCACCGCTTGGGATGCATAAACTAAGAACCTATCTGCATCGATAGTCCGGTGAACGCGAACTATTTCACGTAAAATTTCATAACAAACTGTTTCTACTGACTTAACGGTTCCACGCCCTTGGCAAGTTGGGCAGTCGTCGCATAACACATGTTCTAGGCTTTCTCTTGTGCGCTTACGCGTCATTTCAACTAAACCCAGTTGCGAAAAACCATTAATGGTGGTTTTGACTTTATCTTTGCTCAATGCCTGTTCTAATGATGCTAGCACACGGCGACGATGTTCAGGGTCAACCATGTCGATGAAGTCAATAATAATAATACCGCCTAAGTTACGTAAACGCAGTTGCCTTGCTATCGCTTGAGTCGCCTCGATATTAGTATTGAAGATGGTTTCTTCAAGATTACGATGGCCAACAAATGCCCCAGTATTGATATCAATCGTCGTCATGGCTTCAGTTTGGTCGATAATCAAATAACCACCTGATTTTAGCTCCACTTTTCGATCCATGGCTCGCTGAATTTCGTTTTCAACGTCAAACAAGTCAAATATTGGCTGATTACCTTGATAAAGTTCGAGCTTAGCCGTCATTTCTGGTACATACTCTTCGATAAACTCTTGCAATTGAGTATAGGTCAAACGGGAGTCAACACGAATACGATCAAGATGAGCACCTGCAAAATCACGGATAATGCGGTAAGCAAGCGCTAATTCACCATAGATTTTTGTGCGAGTCACATTACGTTTTTTTCGTTCAATCACTTTCGCCCACAGGCGCTTTAAGAAGGCCGCATCCTGTTTAACTTCCTCTTCCCCGACCCCTTCTGCTGCCGTACGGATGATAAAACCACCATTTTCATCACAATACTGTGAAACACACTCTTTTAGGCGTTCTCTTTCAACTTCACTTTCAATGCGTTGAGAAACGCCTACATGGGAAGCTCCTGGCATAAAGACCAAATAGCGAGAAGGGAGAGTTATATCTGTAGTAAGGCGAGCGCCTTTGGTGCCAAGGGGGTCCTTGACGACTTGAACGATTAAATCTTGTCCTTGCTTAACGAGCTCAGCAATATCCCTGACATGAAAGTTTTTTTGTTCGTCACCCGCAATGCATTCCGTATGGGGCATAATATCCGAAGCATGCAAAAAGGCCGCTTTATCTAGACCAATATCAACAAAGGCCGCCTGCATCCCCGGTAAGACACGGCTCACGCGGCCTTTGTAAATATTCCCTACTAATCCTCTTTTTGCTTCTCGCTCAACATGAATTTCTTGTAATATCCCACCATCAATATAAGCAACGCGCGTTTCAGATGGTGTAATGTTCACTAATAGTTCCGCAGTCATGACTTCCCCTTACCATCACTTAACGCTAAAAATCGCTGAATTAGCTCGTCTGTTTCAACCAGTGGTAAACCAACAACCCCATGGTAGCTGCCATTGATTTTACGTATAAAACGCCCACCAATGCCTTGAATTCCATAAGCGCCAGCCTTATCCATTGGCTCTCCTGACTGTATATAATCCCGTATTTCGAGTAAAGATAACTCGCGGAATGTCACATCTGTCACAATTAGTGACTGTATCGTCTGTTGACGGTTGGATAAGGCAATCGCCGTCATCACTTGATGAGTTTTTCCCGATAACGCACTTAGCATCTCTTCTGCATGCTGGCAATCGCGCGGTTTTTCCAAAATTTTGCCTGCAAGAACAACAATAGTATCAGCGCCCAAAACAGGTTGATTATCGGGTGCTATCGCAACACCAGCTAAAGATTTATCTCGTGCAAGACGTTGAACATAGTCTTGAGGCGTCTCCCCTTCCTGCCACAGCTCTTCTACCTCTGGACGTAAGATTTCAAAAGTATAATTAAGTTGCTGAACAAGTTCACGTCTACGGGGTGAGCCAGACGCAAGATAAATTAAACACATAAACTGTATTCCCAGTCAGAGTGACAACTAACATGCTAACATACTGAAAATTGCCGACGAGTTTTACGTAAAAGCAAAAATAGCCATGGCCATAGAATACCATTCACTAAGCTATTCCAAAATACTTGCGGATGGAATAATACTTGTGATGATAAAAATTCAGCCCAAAAAACAGCAAGATCCTGAATGATAGTCAGCAACATAATCACCAACGCTTGCTGCCACAGCGCCATATTACGCAACAACTGGTGCTTATAAGAGACGAGATAGCAAATAATGCTAAAAGAGAGGGCATGTACCCCCAGTGCTGAACCCTGAATGGAATCAACGATAATCCCTAAGATAAAGCTCGTGCCAACACTCACACGGTGTGGTAGCGCCATCACCCAATAAGTGAGAATCAACAGAAGCCATGATGGCCGGTAAAAGCTGAGTTGCTCCGGCCAAGGCATGACTTGCAAAATCAAGGCAATAAAAAACGATAACCAAATGATGGCGCGGCCATTTCCACGATACTCATCCATGCTAATTTACTCTCTTGCCCATAACCATACTGTGTTTCCTCTACTTATGGTTGTGACGTCGGAGCCATTGAGGGTGGCAATGGAGGCCCCTGAATTTCATTCGGGTTAGGTAATACTTGCGGCAATACTTTCATTAAGCGTTCATTTGCTGCCCGATAGACTTCCGAAGGCTGTAGTGGCGTTTTAGGGTCGTTATCATTTCCCCATAATAACAGAAGGTAACGTAAACGCTGCAATTCGGCGCTCGGCTTCGCGCTAATGATGGTATACGCTCGTTGTGTGTCGTGTTTTACGGCAGAGACCACCCCTACTGGATAACCTTCAGGGAAACGCCCCCCTAGCCCTGACGTGACAAGGACGTCACCAACACGAATATCGGTATTTTCAGGTAACGGTTCTAATTGGATATCATCAGCACATCCAGAACCGGCTGCAATCACACGAACATCATTACGTAATACTTGCACAGGCAATGCATGGGTAGTGTCACAAATTAGCAGGACACGGCTATTAAAATTACTTACCCCAACCACTTGGCCAACAACACCTTTATCACTAATAACAGGCTGCCCTTCATAAACGCCTTCATTACTGCCTTTATCTATAACCACTTGGTCACGATATGGCGTATTCGCGCCTGAAATAACTTGCGTTACCATCATGTGTTCATCTTGGCGAAGTGGTGAGCCAAGTAACTCCCTTAAGCGTGCATTTTCCTGCTTAAGTTGCTCTAAAAGCAAGTTGTCCGCTTTTTTCAGTAATAGCTCTTGTCGTAAGGCTTTGTTTTCGAATTGCAGTTGTTCTCTTGAAGAGAAACTTTCCGAAATATTATCTAGAAATTGGCGTGGGCCATTCGCTAAAAAATAGAATGGGCTAACCGCCGTGTCTAAGTAGTTACGGACTTTATTGAAAGGCTCAAAACGATGGTCAATCACCACCAGTACAAGTGCAATGATTACCGCAAAAAATATGCGTAACTGTAGGGATGGACCTCGCCTAAAAATTGGCTTCATGTGTGGCTAAGTTTCGCTAATGTCAGAGGAACAAAAAATAGTCAAAACAGTTGGAGAACCTCCCCAACCGTTTCTAAAAGGCCATTTAGTCTTCGCTAAACAGGTCGCCACCGTGCATATCAATCATTTCTAACGCTTTACCGCCGCCACGCGCGACACAAGTTAGTGGATCTTCTGCAACAATAACCGGGATACCCGTTTCTTCCATCAATAAGCGATCTAAATTACGAAGAAGCGCGCCACCACCCGTTAAGACCATACCGCGTTCTGAGATATCTGAGGCCAGTTCAGGAGGACACTGTTCAAGTGCTAGCATTACCGCACTGACAATTCCTGTCAGGGGTTCTTGCAATGCTTCTAAAATTTCATTGGAATTCATTTTAAATCCGCGAGGCACACCTTCAGCAAGGTTACGACCGCGAACTTCAATCTCGTAAACTTCATCGGTTGGGAAAGCAGAACCAATTCCATGTTTGATGCGTTCTGCTGTCGCTTCACCTATCAGCGAGCCGTAATTACGACGTACATAGTTAATGATAGACTCATCGAAACGGTCACCACCAATACGTACCGAAGAAGAGTAAACAACGCCATTTAAAGAAATAACAGCGACTTCTGTCGTACCACCACCAATATCAACAACCATTGAGCCTGTAGCTTCTGATACAGGTAACCCAGCACCAATAGCTGCAGCCATCGGCTCTTCAATTAAGAAGACTTCACGCGCACCCGCACTTAGCGCGGACTCACGAATGGCTTTACGCTCAACTTGTGTTGCACCAACAGGCACACAAACAAGGACTCGCGGACTAGGGCGTAAAAAACTGTTACTATGAACTTGTTTGATGAAGTGCTGTAACATTTTTTCAGTCAAGAAAAAGTCAGCGATAACACCGTCTTTCATTGGCCTGATTGCCGAAATATTGCCTGGTGTACGTCCCAGCATCTGCTTCGCTTCACCACCGACTGCAGCAACGCTTTTTGGCGATCCAGAGCGGTCTTGACGAATAGCAACTACAGAGGGTTCATTTAATTTTACGCCTTGTCCTTTGACATAAATAAGGGTATTGGCCGTACCCAAGTCAATAGACAGGTCATTAGAAAACATGCCACGAAATTTTTTAAACATAACGAAAGAGTTATCCTGCAAGCTGGGGACGAATTTAAACCCGTCTACTCTACCAACCACTTGAAGCTGCCTCAAGGCGTTAATGAGCTGCTTCTATAAATATGGTTAATTCATCTATTTTTCACGTACCGTACTGTACATGCTTCTTATGTAAACGAAGCAGATAAAAACCCCAAAAATAGATATTAATTGTATTCTTTACCTACAGGATAAAATTATACAGAAAAACATCTACTCTTTGGTTGTTATATACTCCATCTTTTTCTTCCCAGTGTGACAAGTTATTGGGGCAACAAGTTCAAATATTATTTAGTTCTTTTTATTATTGCTACACACTGGCTATTTCCAATACAAATTGGGTGAATTCGCTGGGTGTTCGCTCTATTATCTACCAAAAAAGCGGCAAATTTATGTCAATACGCAAAATGAATCCGTCGAGATGCGATATTTTGCATGATAAAAGCCTATTTATGCCAGAAAAAAATTATTTTTTACAAATTAATTACAATATTAATAGCTTAAACACTGTCACTACGTCAATGAATTACCCGCAAATTTTAGGCACTTTTAAAGTACATATTTAATCATTTTATTAGGAGTGAAAGATGAAAGCTCTCATCCTGCAACAATCGGAAGATAAAATTATCTCTGGCATTCAACCTCTAACGACAGAAATGCTCCCGGCCGGTGATATTATAGTCGATATTCATTGGTCCACACTCAATTATAAAGATGGGTTAGCCATTTGTGGAAAGGCGGGAGTTGTTCGCCAATATCCGATGGTACCTGGTATCGATTTTTCAGGCGTGATCCACCACAGTGAAGACCCACGCTTCCAAGTTGGCCAACATGTGCTACTGACTGGATGGGGGGTTGGTGAAACGCATTGGGGGGGTTTAGCGTCTCAAGCAAGGGTTCCGGCTAAATATTTAACGCCTCTTCCAGAGAATTTATCTTTAAAGCAAGCGATGGTTATTGGCACTGCTGGCTTTACCGCTATGCTTTGCGTAAACGCTTTAGAAGAAGCGGGTGTGACGCCAGATAAAGGCGAAGTCATCGTGAGTGGCGCTAGCGGTGGTGTTGGTAGTACTGCCGTGCAATTACTGTCTCTACTGGGTTATGAGGTTGTCGCGATTTCAGGTCGAGAAGAAAACAGCAGTTACCTGCAAAGTTTAGGTGCCAAGAGAGTATTACCTCGCAGTGATTTCACTCACCCTGCTAAGCCATTAGACAAACAGCTATGGGCAGGGGCGATTGATACTGTAGGCGGTGAATTACTCGCCAATCTTCTTGCACAAACGCACTATAATGGTACTGTTGCTGCCTGCGGTTTAGCCGGTGGCTTCGACTTACCAACTAGCGTCATGCCATTCATTTTACGTAATGTCCGCCTACAAGGTGTGGATTCTGTTTACTACCCTGCTGCAAATCGCACTAAAGTATGGCAGCGCCTTGCAGATACTCTCCCCGCGGCTTTCTATGAGCAAGTCAGCAATGAGATTAAATTAGAAGATTCTGTCGAATATGCAAAAAAACTCTTAAAAAATGAAGTCACTGGGCGTACGCTAGTTAACCTACTAGCGGAGTAACGCATTTATTGCGGTACTCCCGCCTAAATAGGGATTACCGCACATTTTCAAAAATAAATTCGGGTAATTTCTCTGATAAGACCAGTATTTTGCTGCTATATGTCACGAAATAATTATAATGACGGACTTTGTCAGTAGAAAATCCATTTATTTTTATGATAAAAGATGACAAACGCTTAGCATCGCGTTATGTTGTCGGGCTATTGATAATATCGTCGGAGTTAGCAGCATAATGGCAGAAGATATTCACATTTTACTCTTGAATGGGCCAAACCTGAACCTGCTAGGTACACGGGAACCTGATAAATACGGCAACCAAACTCTTGCTGATATCGTATCCAAGCTCGAGGCAGAGGCAAACCCGCTAGGAGTAAAACTGAGTCATTTTCAGTCAAACGCAGAATTTGAACTCATCGATAAAATTCATGCTGCACGTCATGATGTTGATTTTATCCTCATCAATCCGGCTGCATTCACACATACCAGTGTTGCACTACGTGATGCATTACTCGCGGTGAGTATCCCGTTTATCGAGATCCACCTGTCTAATGTGCATGCTAGGGAATCATTTCGCCAACATTCTTATTTCTCCGATAAAGCTATCGGTGTAATTTGTGGTCTAGGTGCTGATGGTTATAGTTTTGCTTTACAGGCAGCGGTTAACCGTCTGCGCCTAATTAATTCAATCCAAATATAAGAGTACGGAATCATATCCATGGATATTCGTAAAATTAAAAAGCTGATCGAGCTGGTCGAAGAGTCTGGCATTTCTGAACTGGAAATTTCTGAAGGGGAAGAGTCAGTACGTATCAGCCGCGTTTCACCTGCTGCTCAGGTTATGGCTGCACCTCAACAGTATTACTCAGCACCGGTTGCACAACAACCTGCTCTGGCTAATGCAGTTGCACCATCTGAAGCAATGGTAGCGCCAGCTGCACCAGCCGCAGTTGCAGGTCACCAAGTTCGCTCACCAATGGTCGGTACTTTCTACCGCGCACCAAGCCCAGAAGCGAAGCCATTTGTCGAAGTTGGTCAAACGGTCAGCGTTGGTGATCCACTTTGCATCGTTGAAGCGATGAAAATGATGAACCAAATCGAAGCAGATAAAGCAGGCGTTGTTAAAGCCATTCTGTTGCAAAACGGTGATGCAGTAGAATTTGACGAGCCATTAGTTGTCATCGAATAACGAGGCGTTTCCATGCTGGAAAAAATTGTTATTGCTAACCGTGGAGAAATCGCATTACGTATTTTGCGTGCCTGTAAAGAACTTGGCATCAAAACAGTAGCGGTTCACTCTACGGCAGATAGCGATCTAAAACACGTGTTACTGGCTGATGAAACAATTTGTATCGGCCCAGCAGCATCAGCGAAAAGTTACTTAAATATCCCTGCGATTATCTCAGCAGCGGAAATTTCAGGTGCGCAAGCAATTCACCCAGGATATGGTTTCTTGGCTGAAAATGCAGATTTCGCAGAACAAGTTGAAAACTCAGGTTTTGTTTTTATCGGTCCAAAAGCTGAAACCATCCACCTAATGGGTGATAAAGTTTCTGCCATTAACGCGATGAAAAAAGCCGGTGTACCTTGCGTTCCGGGTTCTGATGGCCCATTAGGGAACGACACTGAAAAAAATAAAGCCATCGCGAAACGTATCGGCTACCCTGTCATCATCAAAGCATCTGGTGGTGGTGGTGGTCGTGGTATGCGTGTGGTACGTAATGAGAAAGATTTAGAATCTTCTATCAACCTAACACGTGCTGAAGCGAAATCCGCTTTTAATAATGATATGGTTTACATGGAAAAATTCCTTGAAAACCCACGTCATATTGAAATTCAAGTCATGGCTGATGGCCAAGGCCATGCGGTTTACTTGGCTGAGCGTGACTGTTCAATGCAGCGTCGCCACCAAAAAGTGGTTGAAGAAGCACCAGCTCCAGGTATTACACCTGAAATTCGCCGCAATATCGGTGAGCGCTGTGCCAATGCGTGTATTGAAATCGGTTATCGCGGTGCAGGTACTTTCGAATTCTTATTTGAAAACGGTGAGTTCTACTTCATCGAAATGAATACCCGTATTCAAGTTGAGCACCCAGTCACTGAAATGATCACTGGTGTAGACTTGATTAAAGAGCAGCTGCGTGTTGCATCTGGGTTACCATTATCAGTTAAGCAGGAAGATATTGTGGTTCACGGCCATGCTGTGGAATGCCGTATCAACGCAGAAGACCCGAATACCTTCATCCCAAGTCCGGGAAAAATCACCCGTTTCCACTCTCCTGGTGGTTTTGGCGTACGTTGGGAATCTCATATTTACGCAGGCTACACTGTACCTCCGTATTATGACTCAATGATTGGTAAATTAATTACTTATGGTGAAACTCGTGAAATCGCTATTTCTCGTATGAAAAATGCGTTAAACGAACTTATCGTCGATGGTATTAAAACCAATATTGAACTGCACCAAATGATTATGAGCGATGAAAATTTCCAAAAAGGCGGAACTAACATCCACTATTTAGAGAAAAAACTGGGTATTGCTGAATAAGTCAGCGATAACCTGTTTAACTCATCGTTAATCGATACCGTAACGCGCTGCGTTACGGTATTTTTTTATGCTAAATACGCTTTATTGCACTTTTCTTCTGCTATTTTTCACACTCAGCCCACGGATTATCGTACAATTGCTGATTATTTTTTTATGGGAATGAAGGGGAATAACGGGTGGATAAACGTTTTCTTCAATCAAATAAAGAAGCACGCTGGTCATTTTATTTGACTATCGCCTATCTAGTCGGCTGGGTTATTAGTGCCTACCTGCCGGACAATACACTTGGAGTTACAGGGCTACCACTGTGGTTTGAATGGTCTTGTCTCATCTTACCCATCATTTTTATTTTGCTCTGCATTATGATGGTTAAACTGATTTTTAAAGACATCTCTCTGGAGGAGAATGATGCAGATTGAAGTTCTCCTGCCTCTCGTCGGCTACCTAGCTCTCGTCTTTTTGCTATCCATTTATGCATATAAAAAACGAACAAAAGGCGAGTTTTTAAATGAATACTTTTTAGGTAATCGTTCAATGGGCGGCTTTGTCCTTGCGATGACCATTACCGCTACCTATATTAGTGCGAGTTCTTTTATTGGTGGGCCGGGAGCTGCCTATAAATATGGCCTAGGTTGGGTGCTATTGGCGATGATCCAACTGCCTGCTATTTGGCTTTCCCTCGGCGTACTTGGTAAAAAATTTGCTATTTTGGCGCGTCGCTATAATGCCGTTACGCTCAACGATATGCTGTATGCACGCTACCAAAGCCGATTTTTAGTGTGGTTTGCCAGTGTTAGCCTGCTCATTGCCTTTTTTGGTGCCATGACAGTGCAATTTATTGGTGGTGCGCGCTTATTAGAAACAGCAGCAGGTATTCCATATACTTACGGGTTAATAATTTTTGGGGTTTCCATCGCACTCTACACCGCAATTGGTGGGTTTAGAGCTAGCGTATTAAATGACGCACTGCAAGGGCTAGTGATGCTATTAGGCACGGTGATCCTACTAGTGGCGATTATTTACCATGCCGGTGGTCTACCCTCTGCAATAGAAAAAATGCATAGCATAGACCCGAAATTGGTATCGCCTGAAGGTGCAGATGACATTTTAAGCGGGCCATTTTTAGCGTCATTTTGGGTTTTGGTCTGTTTTGGGGTGATAGGCTTACCTCACACCGCAGTACGTTGTATTTCATATAAAGACAGTAAAGCGGTTCACCGCGGCATTATTTTGGGAACTATCGTCATGGCAGTGCTGATGTTTGGTATGCACTTTGCAGGCGCTCTCGGTCGCGCAATTTTACCTGACCTCACGATCCCAGACCAAGTGATCCCGACCTTGATGGTACAAGTTCTGCCACCTTTCGCTGCGGGGATCTTCCTAGCGGCACCAATGGCTGCGATTATGTCGACGATCAACGCACAACTGCTGCAATCCTCAGCGACCATCGTAAAAGATATCTATCTGAACACTGTGCCAAAGCAAATCAAAAATGAAAAGCGTCTTGCGCGGATCTCTAGCCTTTCCACTTTGGTCTTAGGTGCGTTGCTTTTAGTTGCAGCATGGAACCCGCCTCAAATGATTATCTGGCTGAACTTACTGGCTTTTGGTGGTTTAGAAGCCGTTTTCTTGTGGCCATTAGTCCTCGGGCTCTATTGGGAAAAAGCCAATGGAACAGGTGCAATCAGTGGTATGGTCGTCGGTGGCGTCAGCTATACCATATTGGCAAGTTTTAAAATTGAAATCATGGGCTTTCACGCTATCGTCCCATCACTGATTTTTAGTCTTATTGCCTTTTTTGTCGGTAATCTTTTTGGCAAAAATCCAGTACAATCACCAGCAAACGAACAGGTAACTAGCACTCACTGATTCCTATCTACTGATAGGTGAATTTGGCGTTACCTAATGTAAATGAACAAATGCAATGCTCTAGATAATTCGCGTCATAGATAGGCGGCAAACGAGCTAATCCCTAGGAGCATACACCAGTATGTGACTAGGGTTAGTGAGCGCAGCCAACAACGCTATGGCGTGAAGAATGACGAGCATTTTAGAAGAGAAAAAACAATGCCTTGGATACAAATAAGACTAAACTCAACTGCAAAAGATGCTGAAAACCTTGGCGATGAGTTAATCGAAACAGGGGCGGTATCCGTCACTTTTCAAGATAGCCATGACACACCCGTGTTTGAGCCACTTCCAGGGGAAACACGTCTTTGGGGTGATACCGATGTTATCGGGCTCTACGATGCAGAAACCGACATGAAACTTGTCGTCGCTCAACTAGAAAATAGTCCTCTACTGGGCACGGGTTTTATCCATAAAATCGAACAATTAGAAGACAAAGATTGGGAAAGAGAGTGGATGGATAATTTTCATCCAATGCGCTTTGGAGAACGTTTATGGATCTGCCCAAGCTGGCGTGATGTACCCGATCCAACAGCGGTTAATGTGATGTTAGATCCTGGTCTCGCCTTTGGTACTGGAACACATCCAACCACCTCATTATGTCTTCAATGGTTAGACGGCCTTGATCTCGAAGGTAAAACCGTGATCGACTTTGGTTGTGGATCCGGAATTTTAGCGATCGCTGCATTAAAATTAGGTGCCGCTCATGCGATTGGGATCGACATCGACCCCCAAGCTATCACCGCAAGCCGCGATAATGCGCAACGTAACGGTGTTTCAGAGCGTTTATCTCTATACTTACCGAAAGACCAACCTAATGACTTACAAGCCGATGTCGTGGTTGCTAACATCCTTGCTGGCCCATTACGCGAACTTGCCCCTATGATTAGTGTACTACCACGTCCGGGTGGGTTATTAGGTCTTTCTGGTGTACTCGCCAGTCAAGCTGAAAGTGTTGCGGATGCATACCGTTCAACTTTTGACATTGACCCTGTCGCTGAAAAAGAAGAATGGTGCCGGATTACGGGTGTCAAGCATTTTTAGTGATTTTTTTTATTAAAATCAGAGAATAATTTCTTTGAAAACAACGCCAGAATAGATTATCTTATAGCTCAAATATTGCTCAATAGCTGGCGATAATCTGTTCTGCACGAGATTTGAACAGCACAACAGTTATTTTAATAAATCGTTATGGAACCAACTTAACTATTTGTTAAATATAACTAATTTTATAATTGCAAACCTGCAAGATAAAAAAATTAGTGATAAATAACCGTTTGCTCAAAGTTTGTCCTTTCATATCTCGTAAAAAATGCGTAATATACGCGCCCTTGCAGTCACAGTATGGCCCCCATTTAGTTATGCGAATCGGACAATATCAGTTGAGAAACTGTCTTATTGCTGCCCCCATGGCAGGCATTACAGATAAACCGTTTAGGTCACTCTGTTATGACATGGGTGCTGGGATGACAGTATCAGAGATGCTTTCTTCTAATCCTCAAGTTTGGAAGACCGACAAATCTAGACTCAGAATGGTTCATCGCGATGAACTTGGGGTTCGTTCAGTGCAAATAGCTGGCAATGATCCCGATGAAATGGCTGCCGCGGCTCAAATCAACGTTGAGAGTGGCGCTCAAATCATCGATATCAACATGGGCTGTCCAGCTAAAAAAGTGAATCGTAAGCTTGCAGGCTCGGCACTGCTACGCTACCCAGAAATCGTGAAATCGATTCTTGAAGGTGTCGTCAAAGCAGTGGATGTGCCAGTTACCCTTAAGATCCGCACAGGCTGGTCACCTGAAGAGCGAAACTGCATAGAGATTGCCAAATTGGCCGAAGATTGCGGCATTCAAGCTCTCACTATTCATGGCAGAACTAGAGCCTGTCTGTTTAATGGGGAAGCTGAATATGACAATATTCGGGCAGTTAAGCAGACTGTTACCATTCCGGTTATTGCCAATGGCGACATTACTGACCCGCTAAAAGCCAGAGCTGTTTTAGACTACACAGGGGCGGATGCCTTGATGGTAGGCAGAGCGGCTCAGGGAAGACCCTGGATCTTCCGGGAAATCCAGCATTATCTGGACACAGGTGAAATATTGCCACCGATGCCTATGGCAGAGGTACAACGTATTATGCTAGCGCATGTACAGGAATTGCACGACTTCTATGGTCAAGGCAAAGGAGCCCGTATTGCGCGCAAACATGTTTCTTGGTACTTGAAAGAACATGCACCTGATGACCAGTTTCGGCGCTCATTCAACACCATTGAGGATGCCAGCGAACAGCTGGAGGTGTTGGAGGCATTTTTTGAAAATTTTTGCGTAAATAAAGATAAGAGCTGACAGAACTATGTTCGAACAACGCGTAAATTCTGACGTACTAACCGTTGCTACTGTAAATTCACAAGATCAAGTAACTCAAAAACCGTTACGTGACTCAGTCAAGCAAGCACTGAAGAACTATTTTGCTCAATTAAATAATCAAGATGTTAATGATTTATATGAGCTGGTATTGGCTGAAGTAGAACAGCCTTTGTTGGACATGGTTATGCAATATACCCGTGGAAACCAGACCCGTGCAGCCCTGATGATGGGTATCAACCGCGGCACTCTGCGTAAGAAACTGAAAAAATACGGCATGAACTAATCCTAGTCGGTTAATGCAGTATTTTTGTGAGCCCTCACTGTAATCCAGTGAGGGCTTTTTATTATCAAGCCGCAGATAGATTAAACTTCTGAACCGCTTGTTGTAGGTCTTGAGTTTGCTGTGCTAATGAGTTGGCTGCTGTAGCCACTTGCTCAACTAAAGAGGCATTTTGCTGTGTAACACCGTCCATCTGTGTAATAGCGACCCCAACTTGGGCGATCCCTTTGCTCTGCTCTTCTGAAGCTACGGTGATTTGCTCCATAATTGCTGTCACCTCATTAATTCCTTGTAAAATATGCTCCATCGTTTTGCCCATCTCGTTCACTAAACCAGTTCCTTTTTGTACACAAGTTCCTGAGTCTGCAATTAACCGTTCAATTTCCATCGCTGCTTCTGCACTGTGGCTCGCTAACTTACGCACCTCTGCAGCGACCACCATGAAACCGCGCCCATGCACACCTGCACGAGCCGCTTCGATAGAAGCATTGAGCGCTAAGATATTAGTTTGGAAACTGATATCGTTAATCATGTTGATGATATCTGCGATTTTTTGTGAACTTTGGGATATTTCACTCATAGTAACGACAACTGAATCAACAATGCTATTCCCTTTATTCGCGACCACGAACGCTTCACCGACTAGCTGATTAGCTTGAAGTGTGTTTTCCATATTCAGTTGAACTGCTGCTGTAATTTCCTCCATACTCGCTGCCGTCTCTTCTAACGCAGCGGCCTGCTCTTCGGTTCGAGATGAAAGGTCGCTATTACCGTTTGAAATTTCACTTGCCCCCAAATAAATATTGTCACTTCCTTGTCGGATTGTATTGACCGATTCACTTAAATCTTTTCTCATCCCTTCAAGTATTGGAAATAATTTTCCTACACAGCTATTTCCGAATGACTGTACAGGATGGCTTAAATCACCTTTTGCGATATCAATAAAATGCTGTCTCAGTAAACCTAGTGGTTTTTGCATCATTTCTGCCATATAGCGATCCGTAAAAATGAGCATAAAGATCCCTAATATTGCAGTGATGATCATAACCATTCGCGTAATATCCATCACGTTATCAACATGATTTCGAGCTTGGCTAATCAACTCTTCTGCTGTCTGGTTGAATTTTTGAATTGAAGAACCAAACGCTCGGCTCAATGCGGGAGTGATATTATGGGCGTGGGACAAATATTTATTGGTATCACTTTCCATACTAAGGGCTAATTGAGGCTTTACCCCATCATCAAGTAGTGCTTGCCAACTGCTAATTACCTGCTCTGCAATTTCAGGAGTCATTGGCCCTGGGGAAATCAATTTCATCTGCTCTAAATATTTTTCCATATTGGACATTGCCTCTCTGACGGGGCCATAGTCCACTGTTTTTCCTTCACTTTTACTTTCCATTACCCGGGTTAACCGTGTAACAAAACGGAAATATTGGTCATTTCCCTGACTGATTACCGTCATTTGTTGTACTAATTGCCTATCAATATCGTTTCCATCAGCAATGCGTGATAGTGACCAACCACTATATACATTCGTTCCCCCCAAGATCAGACACAAAATACTTAACAATACGAAGACCACAGTGCGAATTGAGTAATTTCGAAGTTTCTGCATAGAATTTCTCTTTTGGTGGGATAATCTGACAATATTTAACTTTATCGGCGTTATAGGAAAATATTTTAACCGCTAGATTTGGTTGTTCTTTATCCTAAATAGGTAAAAATACTTATATTTCAAGGGGGTTACTATTTGATTTTGGGAATCAGAGAAAATTAAAAATTTGAGATTAATGTGAGTAATTTGAAGTAGATCGCTAAATACAAGAATCCAACCTGAGTAAATGAACCATCTCGAATACTATTTTCATGTCTATCCTGACGTAAAAGCTACCATCCCCTCAGTAACATATACCCCCTAAGTCAACAATTTATTTCCACTTAAATCAAATAATTAGACATAGAATAAATTGGTTTAAATTAATTGATCTTGAAATTAATAATAATATAATAAGATTGATTATCATTTGCATTATCATTACAAAAAGGCAAACCGACTCCAATGAAAAACATTTCCTCCGTTGGAAACAATATGGTTAAATTTAAGCCAGATTTTATTTGTTTCATTATTTTATCAACACTTTCTTTTACAACTCATGCAGCCAATAAAGAGCTTAAATCATCGCAGCTTCAAGATGCTACCGATGCAATTGAGCTACAAGATAGTTATGCAAGGCCTGACTACGTTGAAATAGAACGTTTACGAGATACCAAGCAAATTATTGTTATTTCAAAAGAAGATATTCAAGGTAAAGGAAATCGCACAATCTCTGATGTGCTTAAATCCGTTCCTGGTATTAGTGTCGATACCTCTGGGCAAGGTAATATAGACTTGCGAGGACAAGGGGCTGAAACCTCACAACGTAACCTACAAGTATTACTTGATGGGGCTCCAATTACCACATTAGCAAATCACCCTTACACCACTAACTACGATATTATTCCCGTTGAACAACTTGAGCGTATTGAAATCATTCCCGGTGGTGGAAGCGTTATTTACGGCTCAGGGACTGCAGGTGGAGTCATTAATATCACGTCTAACCTGAGAAGTATGGCTAATCCCAAAACAAGTGTTTTATCTGAATGGAACTCAGAAGGATACCGTTTAAATGCTAATTTGGGAGCGCGGGTTAATGATAAATTTTCAATTTTAGGCACAGCCAGTAAACTAAATCGTGACCTTTACTATAAAGATACCTACCGTAATTCAGAATATTATTCATTAGGTGGAAGATGGGATCTCACTTCAGATCAAAGCCTGATGTTGCGAGGAAGCCATCTCACTGAAAGTTCCCAATACGTAAAAACGCTCACATCACGTAATATCAAAAAGTATGGTAAAGACTACGTTCCACCAGACAAAACCGTCACTGTCGGTATTGATGAAAATGGTAAGTTAATTAAAAAAACAATCAGCGGTTATTTGACTGGTGACCGCGAGGTCGATAGCTATAATTTAAGTTACCAAAATGCATTTACGGATAAACTCAATTTTGCTACTGATGTTTTCTACACTGATGGTTTTTATACTAATAATGCCAACTGGGAACAAAAAGTTAATCAAAAAAGCCACGGAACAAAAATCAAATTAGATATCGGCTATCTTGATGATAGTAACCTACTTTTGGGCATAGATTATTCCAAACAAAAGGCTTCTATTCATTATATTGGAAGCTATAAAAAGGACAGTAAAGGCCGATATTATGGGGTTCCTCATAATTTCGATTATGATAAAACCACAAAGGCAATTTATGTCCTTAACAGCCTGAAATCAGATCAATTTGTTTTTACTCAAGGGCTAAGACGTGAATTGGCTGAATGGTCATTTGATAAAAGCGGTACGGTAAATGGATCTGGTACTTCAGACCGTTGGAATACCGCTGCAGAACTTTCTCTTGCTTACCTTTATCGCGATACAGGTCGAGTTTATGGGCGATATGAACGAGGCTACACCCTTCCCGATGGCTTGCAAATCAGTGACCAATCGGTCGTTAATGGTGAAAAAATTTACACGCCGACTAAGGCAGAAGATGAGAAATATGACTTATTTGAGGTCGGCTTAAGAGACAAATTAGCGTTTAGTACTGTCAATGTCACGTTCTGGACATCCAATACAAATAATCAGTTAAATCGCATTTATCTCACTAGCGTCAATGATGCGAAGACAATGAATTTGTTAAAAACTCGCCGCTGGGGAGCCGATGTTGACTTCCAGCAAACGCTCGGTGATTTCACCTTCCAAGAATCATATTCATGGCTCAGAGGACGTTCTGATTATAACAACCATGGCCGCCAATTCTTGGAAGAAAACGGCAAAAACACCATTGATTACACGAAAAGTGGTTTAACTAAAGTGCCAGAGCACTCCGTTAAACTAAAAGTAAAATACGACTTTACTGAGGATTTATCAGGAGATATTCAGTACACCTATTATGGTTCGTACAATAACTTCCTTTCTGATGCCAATAAAGAAGAAGATGGCGTTGTTAAATCACGTGAGCTCATTGACCTGAGTGTTCGTTACACACCGATTGAACACATTGAATTATATGGTGGGGTCACTAACTTAATGAATAAAACTTACTACGACTATGTTACTGCAGGCTACGGCTCATTGATTCCTGGAAATGAGCGCTCATTCTTTGCAGGTATCAAAGCCACCTATTGATTTAAACAGGAAATGTTTCAGTGACTATAAACCCGTTTTTTCGTTATAAACTTGCTTTAGCACTGTCACTCGTTATCCATATCATTGCCATTATGTTTATCGCCCTACAAGCAGGTAGGGCGGTACCTATGGTCGAAGGTGAGGAAACGATAACGCTATCTCTAGGGGGACCAATGGGCTCCGCTGGGGGCTCAGGAGAGCAGAGTAGTAAGAGACAAGCGCAATTACAAGAAGTTATATCAGAATCCTCCTCGAAGGCTGAAGCTGCTTCGCAATTGAAGCAGCTTAGCAAGTCTCAACCTAATGAAAGTAAAATACCCTCAAAAACCCAACTTAAAAATTCATTAACTCCTGTTAATGTCCCCGTTGATAATACAATTGAATCACCTTTGCTCACACAGAAAACCAAAGTAAATATAAAACCGGAGATCAGTCAGCCCGTACAAGGAAAAAAACAAGAAAAACAAAGTAAATTACTGAACAATGACACTCGAAATAACACAGAAAATCAGCTTATTGCCAATAAAATAAGCCATGAAACACAGCAAGACTCACTAGAAACAGCTAAAGAAACACCATCCAATTCAGCGGCTAAAAATCATTCTTCCACCACCTCATCAACTTCAGAAAGTAGTCAAGGTGGTAAAGGGAATAATATATTATCGGGTAATAACCAATTCGCTGCTAATGGTGATGGGAGTTATACCGCACTCGGTTCGAGTGGTATTTCCTATACAATTTTACAGGATGCGACCCCTAAGTATCCAAAAGAGGCTCGCTCCTTAGGCTATACAAAAGTGGTTAAAATACAAATTCGGTTATTAGTTGGATTAGATGGCCAAGTTGAATCCGTTGAAATATTAAACAACAAGATCCCTGATTTAGGTTTTAAAGAAGAAGCGGTGAAAGCGATTAAAAAAATGACCTTTAAACCCATTATTTATCAAGGACAAAATATTAAAATGTACTTTAAAAAAACGGTCATATTTCAATACTAGCTTACAGTCAGCCATATTGTTGGACAGAAAAAAGGTACAGCGAACCCTCACTGTACCTTTGCAGTTATTTTACAGCTTGTATTTTGAAAAATTAACGGTATATCGGTAACAAATTAAACTGCGCTAACAATTGGCAAATAATACCAAAGACACCAAAAGCGATTACGGCATAGATTAACCCCTTTCCGCCCCACACTTTAAATTTAGATTCAGGAAAACGCTCTCTTACCTTTAATGCCATAACTGCAGGGCAAATAATCGCCCATATACATGCCGCCATACCTGCATAAGCTATTGCGATCAAAAAACCATTTGGGAATAACATGCAAAGAATAAGAGGAGGCAAGAAACATAATAATGCAGATTTCATTCTACCTGATGGGTTATCTTTAAAATTTAGCGAAGCAAGAATGTAATCAAATAACCCAATTGCGACACCTAAGAATGAACAGAATACAGCACTAATAGAAAACCACAGTAAGAATGTCGCAATATTTTTGCTATTCAGCACTGCATATAATGATTCAATAAATGCGTCTAAATTACCGCCTTTATTAATAATTGTTAAAAACTCTGCCCGTGGTAGATTTCCCATTGTCCCCATGATCCAAAGAAAATAGAGAACCAGTGCTAATACACAACCGATAACACAACTCTTAACAACCTTTCTTTCATTCTCATGATAAAGCTTATATAGACTACAAACATTCCCATGATAACCAAAAGAAGTAATTGCATAGGGGATAATAATAAAGACAAAAGGTAGCAATGCTGTTTGTCCGCCCTCAACCGGTGAAGTTAATAACAAATCTGTTTTTACAATAAAAAATAACCCAGAGAAAGCCAAAATAAATAAAACTATTTTAATAAATAAAAATAATGATGTTAAACGGCTTGCTCCAACACCACTCCACCAAATACTCGCACCTAATATTAATGTAAAGATAATAAATATTAACCTTAAGTTGATGTTGTATCCATAAATGGCGGCGGCTTCTTTAATCACTGAACCTGCGGCTGATATATAGGCATATATTAATATGTAGAGTACAAATATTAATGCCATATTAGCTATATAGCATGCCCATTTTGGTAATAATTCTTTAGATATGAAAAAGTAATTCGTTCCTGATCCATATTTCGATATACATTCTAAAATATAAATCCCTGAATGAAACATAAAAAAGCAAACAACTAACAAGATAACTACAGAGTTAATAAACCAAGCTCCAGCCATAATAGTGGGCAAACTAAACATACCCGCCCCTATCATGGCACCGCCTAGCACAAAACCCCCTACCATTATGGAGGGTTCTTTTTTGGCTGCCGAATTATTCATGGTGTTTACCTTAAGAATAAGGATGAGGCTCCCGCATTGCACGGGAACCATAAGAACGACCTATTATTTAATTGGTTTTAATCTTGCAGTAAAGTGCCTTAATACTGGTGGTTCATATTCGAAATCAAGACCTTTCAGAGTTGCGAATTTATCTTTTAACCCAATGAGAGCATCTGCAATGTAATCCATATGGTCATTGGTATATACGCGTCTCGCAATAGTTAATCGCATAAATTCCATGTCTGCATGTTTTTGTTTGCCCGTTTCAGGATCACGGCCTAATAAGAATGAACCAATTTCAACCGCACGAACACCAGACTCCAAATAAAGTGCGTTTATAACAGCTTGCGCAGGGAATTGGTCACCTGGAATATGTGGAACCAGTTTTTTACAGTCGACGAATACTGCGTGCCCGCCTGTAGGATATTGAATTGAAATACCACCTTCGCGTAAGCGGTCGCCTAAGTATTTAACTTGCCCTATACGATAATGCAGATATTCTTCACCAGCCCCTTCTTCAAGACCCTGTACCATTGCGGCCATATCACGACCCGCTAAGCCACCATAGGTCACGAACCCCTCCATTGGAACACAGCGTTGTCTTGCCAGTGTGAAGATTTTTTCGTCATTTTTAATACAAACCAACCCGCCGATATTTAATAGTGGGTCTTTTTTCGCTGACATCGTTAATGCATCAGCATACTTGTACATATCAAGAATAATTTCTTTAATTGTCGAATTTTTATATTTAGGATCACGCTCTTTAATAAAATACGCATTTTCACAAAAACGAGCCGAGTCCATGACAACAAAGATATTATGTTGTTTAGCAATCTCATAAACTTCTTTCAAATTCGCCATTGATACTGGCTGACCGCCCGCACTATTACAAGTTACAGTAGATACAATTGCAACAACGTTTTCTGCACCATGCTCAGCAATATTATCTTTTAATTTTTGGATATCAAAATTGCCTTTCCAATCATCATAAGTATCCGAGTCATAGGCTTTTTCGGTAACAATATTAATTGCCTTACAACCGTTTAATTCAACGTGTGCTGCTGTTGTATCAAAGTGGAAATTAGAAATAAATACCGGTTTTTTAGCACCGCCTTGTTCCTGTTTTACTTTCAATAAAACAGGGAATAACATATTTTCAGCACCGCGACCTTGGTGAGCAGGAATGACATAATCATAGTCAAACATCTCTTTCACTTTATCTTTTAAATCATAATAGTTACGAGATCCTGCGTACGCTTCATCACCAGTAATCATTGCTGCCCACTGGTGGTCACTCATCGCATTAGTACCTGAGTCAGTTAATAAATCAATATAAACCGCACTGCTTGGTAGTAAAAATGGGTTATATCCTGCTTCTTTTAACGCCGCTTCGCGTTCTTCTCTTGATGGAATACGGATATTTTCTACCATTTTAATACGGAATGGTTCTACGATTCTTTTAGCCATGATAATACCTTTAATTTTTCATTAAATAATAGAGATTTAACCCATAGTGAAATAAGTTAAAAAAACTTTAAGAAAGGAAAATAGAAAGGTTATTTATTTGGGAAAAAGAAGGCTAAAGAGATATCAATATTGAACCATTTCTTCATATAGAAGAAATACCTTGAAATAAGAGATTCGTTTAACAAGAACATACTATGACTCCTATCAACGAGGAATTAGTACAACCGACAACTATTATATATATAACAGTTGTATTACTAAAGTAATCGCTATTGTCATAATATTGTACCTCTATCACATTATTAGTAAGAGAGGCTGGAACAACTTGACTCAAGTCACAGTCTTAATTTATTTATTAAATAAGAGTTTAATTTTATTAAGTTTAGTTTAACTACATTAGTAAAAAATACATATACTTAATATAACAACATAATTAAATACATTAATTTAACTTAAATAAAAGATAACTTAAATAAAATGGGTAAAATAGTTTTATCCTATTTTACCCATTATTCAAATAATTAATAATTACTGAGCATCTTTACCGTATTTAGGTGATCTAGGCCCATATAAGATACCATTAGGCTTACCAGCAGATAATAACCTAACACTTGTTATACCTGCAATTGCATAGCTTTTATCTGTCATTGTATCTACGATTTGGTTAACAACAGCAGACACTAACGCCCCAATAATACCATTTGACGAGGAATTATTTTCAGCACTCGATGCAGTTGCGGAGCCACTCCATAGTAACGCCCCTGTTTTAGCATCAACCAATTTTGCATCCGCTGTAACGCGAGTATCACTGGAAATAACCTGATAACTTGTTCCGTATTCAGTGATATTCAAATAAAGTACCGCATCATTACCAAAAATTTCACGTAATTTTGCTGGAGGAACAGCCTGAATATCACCCGCATTTGTCATCCCGTTTTGCTTAAAAGTTTCCTCAACAACAGCAACAGGGAACACATAATAACCCGCCTCAGCTAAAGGAAAGGTCGCTTGTGATAATAAACCATGACTTGCCTGTATCTCTGGTGAACTATTTTGTGGTAATAGCACCAGAATACTTTTTGGTTTACTTTGATTAAATGCCGTGTAATCAACTTTAGTTGGCTGAGCACATCCCGTTAATAACCATGTCATCACCAATCCGCAGACTATAAGTAAATGTTTCATTTTACTTTTCCTTTATTTTTCATGAGAAAATCCATGTAAGCCGCAGATTCTGGATACAATGCTTTTTCTGCAGTGAATTCTTGCATTGCAAGATCAACCGCTCCGGTTGTTGAATACAATAACCCTAAATGTGCATGTAACCCTGGCGGAGTTGCCAAACCTTTTGCTTTGCTCATTTCCAAATTCTTTTTCAAAGCTTGAATTTGTTCTTGGGGGCTAGTTTCTGTTTGTTGATAATATTGGTAAACCGTTGTTTGATAACCATCCCAGTTATATAATGGTTTTGGTTCATTGGCACAGCCATTTAATAAAATCGCACCGGCCATAACAGCCAATAATTTAATTTTCATCGTATTTCCTTATTTAGCTGGCTGCCATGCACCGCTTTCAATACCCGAAACTAAGTTATTTACAGCTTCCCTAATGGCTAAATCTAATACTTTTCCATTCAATGTTGAGTCATAACTAGCGGTACCACCAAAACCAATCACTTCCCTATTTGATAATTCATATTCACCAGCACCTTGTGAAGAAAATACCACTTCAGATGTTTGAACATTAACAACGTTTAAATTGACTTTGGCATATGCTACTTGTGATTTACCACGACCTAAAATACCGAATAACTGGCGATCCCCAACTTCTTTTCGCCCAAATTCAGTAACATCACCAGTAATCACATAAGTTGCACCTTTTAACTGTTGAGACTGACCATTAATGCCAGCTTCTTCTTTAAGCTCTTGCATATTTGCACGGTCTAATACATTAAAACGACCTGTTTGCTGTAAATGTGTCATCAAAATGGTTTTAGATTGATTACCTAAACGATCTACACCATCAGAGAAAATACCATTCATATAACTAGAACGATTATCGAATTTCCCTATTGATATTGGGCTTTTTGGACCTGAATATTGAGTATTATATGTCGCAACTTTTTCTACAGCTAAAGAGCGAGAAGATTCTTTAGCGCAACCACTTAATAATGCACTTGCAATAAAAATAGATGCAATACTGATTTTGGATATATTCATTTAGCTATCTCAATTAAAATAAAATTAGAATTAGAATTAATTTTTGCACTGTTATTTTGCATTAAATGAAGAATAGGATCTAGTCAATACTACCTATTTTTTACCTTATGTTTAGCTTAATTTTCAATTACGATAATATTCATAAAGTCACTAAGGTTTACTAAAATAAAATCAACCGTTTGATTAAACATGGATAAATTTAAAAAAATAATTTAATTAGTAATCTTTAGTGATGATATCGAATATCACCCTCTATAGATAATAATATATATTATTATCTATATTTCTTTTATTTTATTTGTTTTTTTCTGATTAAAGGTAATATTTCCATATAATTAATTAGAATTGATTAATTTTTATCTATTTTTCAATCTACCATTGAAAGGCCCTCTTACTCATCTTAACTCGAAAATTTTTACCGCAAGCTATCCCCATCTCCGCATTAAATCAACCTTTTAAGTAACCAATATAAAAAAGGATAGAGTTTCCCCTATCCTTCTTGAATGAGAACACGCTAAATCACAATCGCATATCAATGCAAAGATTGGTAAGTAATAGGCGTTCCCTTAGTCAGGTTACTTTCATTAGAATAACTACTTTCTATTTCAATCAAGGATTGGTCCGTCATATTATATATTTTGTTATACAAAGGATATTCAGGGCGATAACGGATCTCTTTCGTTGCAATATCCATCATTAAGTATTGTTGTGAACCTCTAACTGAATTCGAAACAATTACCCCCTGATTACCAACTTTTAAGCTGTTCAAATGGTTATAACCGCTTTCTGCAATAACGTCAAAATCACCATTAGTCTGGAATTGCATCAAAGAAAATAAACGGCGTGAAGGCTCCTGAGCAACCACAAAAATATCGCCATGACGATTTTGTGCTGATTCATTAATTCTGACAGGTAGCCATTTACTACTAATAACCTGTTTAGTGGGGATATCCATAATAACTTCTAGCGATCCCATTTGATTACCATAGCTGTACCACATTACGATTTTATCTCGATAAGTCGCGTAGGAGAAATTTGAATTACCCGCAATTTCCTCAGGGAATAATGATTTAGCTAAATCACGAACATTCATAAAATGTTCCCATGTCATTCCTTTATCTGTGCTAATAAAGATATTTTCATTATCCGCAACCACATAAAAAGGAGAACCTTTAGATTGATAAATTTTACCCATAATTAATGTCGAAAATAGAGTACTGGGCTTATCTCCCCAAGGAATTAATTCACTTACCGAAAAGTTGGTTAAATTAATAGTACGGTAGCCATCCCTTAGCATGATTAAGCACTCATTTCTTTCACAAACAGCATTATAGAAGCTTTGGTCACCATACGTAATAAAATGGACACCTTGATTATCTGCAAACAATATCTGGTAATCATATTCACTCAACGTTTCATAAGGACTATAAGAATAATAATAGCTAGAACGGCTGCTTTTTTGAGCTATTATTAGCATCCCCTTTTCAGATGGAAATGTCGTTGCGAAATCATAGCTACCTATTGCTACACTATTTTCATTATGGTTTTGCCATTGCCAATCTTCCGTGCCACCACGAATAAAAATAAAAAGAGTTAACAATAAACTGAATGAGAAAATAAACGTTAAAATAAGGAATCGTTTACTGAGAAATGGGTTCATGAACGCACCTCCGTCACATAATCTGTTTTACCGTGCTGCCGACGAAGTTGTTTTAAAAAATATTGAGATTGATAATAGGCATTACCGCGTTTTGACACTTTAAAATAAATCGCCACACATAAAGCAATAAGGAAGCTTATTCCGAGTAAAATAGTTCCTGAGAAACTGATAAACATGACACCAGTATCAATAATATTCATCCAGTCCCAATAATCCCAATAGCCGCCTTTTTCAAAGGTTTCACTAATAGATGCCCAACCAGCAACTAGAATGAAAAGCGCTAGAATACAAAAAATAAAACCCCATAAACCAATATAGAACCCTCTTTCTTGTGGAGCACCTTTACCAATCAGACTATATGCTAGTCCGTCTTGATGATTGAGAATGCCAAAAACCACTTGTTCCTTTGAATTTTCCTGAATGTTTTTATGTAAAACCTCAAGTTCATCCCCCTGCGCAATAAATAGTTTATGATTATTAAAAAGAGGCTCATTTGCTGAGACTAAAACTCCCATGTGTTTTTTATTAATCTGTAAATTAACTTTATTGAGTGTTTGGAGAGTATCTCCTGCAGCGATCGTAAGGTTGTAATTTGCAGTGATATTTACCTTGCCTTTTGTAACTGATAGTGATGTTTTATCAACATTAATTTCAGCGGCTTTATGTAACTTTACAGGCTTAGATTTAGGATTTTTGATACCGTCGATTTCAATATATGAAGTTTCTTCAAACAGTTTATATTTCCCAGCAATAAGTGAATCTAGCGCTTTCAAAATTAACTTTCGTTTTGGACTTAAAATATGCTTTGTTTGTGCGAGTGCTAAGCCAAAAAGAACGATCCCAGAGAAAGCAGCACAACCCAAAATGGCCACTAATATGATCATCAAGAAACTGTCGTCTGCCTCAGTAAAACAGTAATACACCGCAGGTATCAGGGCCATTAAGGCTAACGAAATTAAGTATTGTTTTCCTAATGAACGATTGAAGCTAACGGTTCTATCAGGTTCAAGCCGGCCATGCTCTGCATGGTAAACCCATTCAACCCAATAGCTTCCATCATTCATCTCTTCTGCACAAATAACCAAAGAGTCACCTTGCTGTATGCGCTCTAAAAAAATTTGGCTATTTGAAAAATCATCCTGATTAAAGAAAAATACTTTTTCAGAGGCAATCAATCTTACCATCCCCATTGGACTGACATTTTGATAATCACATTGAGTAAGACTGACATGGAAATATTGAACTCGCATGAGTAAATGCCTATTTCGCTAAGTAAATTTAACATTATGATAATAAATAAAGGTATATAGCCCTAGTAAAACTTACCTTATAATAAAATAATTCAGACAATGACGAGCACCCTAAACTGTTATTTAACTCAGGTTAATCATTAGAAATAGGTGTCTCCTACTAGCAAAGCCGGCAATTACTGATAAACTTGCATTCAATACAAAGTTTGTGAGTGAAATGTGGCAATAAAGCAATTTTACCACTCCTTCCTTTAACAATAATTTTGAATAATAGCGATGACATCACAACCTGCATATAAGCAAATTCAGTCTTACATTTTACGCAGTATTGATTTAGGTATTTTTAAGCCTGAAACTCAAATACCGACAGAATTAGAGCTATGCGCTCAATTTAATGTAAGCCGTATGACGGTGAATAAAGCCATTTCAGAGTTAAGCCAAAAAGGGATCCTAAATCGTATTGCAGGGAAAGGCACATTTGTTGCCACCCAAAAACATGAGCTTCCGGTTACAAAAGCATTTGATATTTTTGATGAGATCTCAACGAGCGGTAACAAATATAGCGGTCACCAATTACAACTTAAAACTATTTCCGCATCAGCAGAAATCGCGCTACAGCTCGGAATTAGCGAAGGAAGTGATGTGGGCTACTGTAAAGTTCTTCATTTTGAAAACGATATTCCTTTAATGTTAGAAGAACGTTATGTTAACCACGCCATTGTGCCTGACTTTGTGAAGCAAAAATATGGCGATACAGAAACACCTAGCGGTTATTTGCAACGCCATTTTCCTGTCAGTGAAATGGAACATACCATTGAAGCCGCATTAGCCACAAAGTCCATCGCTCAATCATTATCAATTAAAGAAAGCTCACCTTGCTTACAACTTAGTCGACGCACTTGGACGGGTAGTACCCTAATTAGCTATGTTAAAATGATCACCGCTGGTTCGCGCTACAAATTAAAATTACATTCGCGAATTGAGAATTAATGCAGAAATAAAAAAATGGGGCAAAATTGCCCCAAAGCGACTGATAAAACAAAAAATATCAAGCACATCTACATCACAATAAATTCGTTTTACATTCCTTGATAAATAGGCCCTTCCCCTCCTTGGGGAGCGGTCCAGGTGATATTTTGTAACGGATCTTTTATGTCACAAGCCTTACAATGCAGGCAGTTCTGTGCATTAATTTGCAGTTTTTCTTCACTTTTATTCCCTATAATTTCATAGACTCCAGCGGGGCAATAACGCGTCTCAGGTGCGGCATATTTCATTAAATTAATTTGGATAGGGACATTAGTATCAGCCAGTTTTAAATGACAGGGTTGTTCCTCTTCATGGTTGGTATTCGATAAAAACACGGAAGAAGGCTTATCAAAAATTAATTTACCATCGGGTTTTGGGTAGTTTATCGGTGTAAAACCTTTCGCTTCTTTTATTCCTTCGTGGTCCGATTGTTTTAATTTCAACGTCCACGGGCTACGCCCTTTTAATAACAGTTGTTCTGCACCAAATAGCATTGAACCAACTACTAACCCTTTTTTCATATAAGGCTTAAAATTCCGTGTTTGGTAAAGCTCTTGATATAACCAGCTCTCTTCAAATAGTTGGCGGAACTGCTTTTTAAACTGTAAATAATCAACCATTCCATTCTGGGTAGCACTAAAGCACGCTTCTGCCGCTAGTGCGCCACTTTTAACGGCACAATGGGTACCTTTAATACGGGCCGCATTTAAAAAACCTGCATCATCGCCAATTAGCACCCCACCAGGAAAGCTTAATTCAGGTAACGCGGCTAATCCCCCCGCCACCATCGTTCTAGCACCATAACTGATCCGTTCTCCACCCGATAAAAAATCACTAAAAGCGGGATGAGTTTTTAAGCGTTGAAACTCATCAAATGGCGATAAATAAGGGTTTTCATAATTTAGCCCGACGACCAAACCCACTGCGACTAAGTTATCTCCATAGTGATAAGCAAAACCACCGCCATAGGTGTGGTTATCTAGTGGCCAACCAACAGAATGGACAACTAACCCTGCTTGGTGTTGCTCTTTTGGAATTTGCCAGATTTCCTTAATTCCCAAACCATAGGTTTGTTTGCCACTCTCTGCGGCTAAATTAAAATGGTTGATTAATTGTTTACCGAGTTGACCTCGGCACCCTTCCGCAAAAAAGGTCATTTTCGCAAGTAAATTCATACCCGGTTGATACATCGCCGTTGGGTTACCTGATTTATCAAGCCCCATATCTCCGGTGGTGATGCCAATTACTTGGTTTGTCTCATCAAATAGCACTTCAGTTGCAGCAAAACCAGCAAAAACATCAACCCCTAATCTTTCTGCTTCAACAGCAAGAGCCGCACTTACCTGCCCTAAGCTGCCAATGAAATTACCATCATTTTTCAAACAGTTTGGTAATAAAGATAGGGGTAAATGACTTGCTTTTTTTTCTTTCAACCATAAAAAACGGTCATGGTTTACAGGTGTTAAGGGGCCTGAAACTTTTTGCTGCCAGCCTGGCAGCAATTCATCGAGAGCCCGTGGATCAATCACTGCACCAGATAAAACATGAGCACCTATCTGTGCGCCTTTATCAATTAAACAAACCGAGATATCTGTTCCTTTCTCTGCGGCTAGCTGTTTTAATCGTATTGCTGCAGATAACCCTGCGGGTCCACCACCGACAATCAGGACATCGAACTCCATCGATTCCCGCTCGGGAGCCTCGTTTATCTTATCAATCTTGTCGATAGCCATTCGTCCACCTCTTACGCTAATGCTTTGTCAAATTCCGGTAAGATCTCAAACAGATCGCCAACAATGCCGTAATCCGCAACTTGGAAAATCGGCGCCTCAGGATCACTATTAATCGCAACGATTACTTTACTTTCTTTCATGCCTGCAACATGCTGAATAGCACCCGAAATTCCTACTGCAATATATAATTCTGGCGCGACAATTTTTCCTGTTTGTCCGACTTGATAGTCATTCGGAACAAAACCTGCATCGACCGCAGCACGTGAGGCACCAACCGCAGCGCCCAATTTGTCAGCTATTGTTTCCAATAGTGCAAAATTTTCACCAGAGCTCAAACCTCTCCCTCCTGAAATAACCACTTTTGCAGAGCTCAATTCCGCACGGCTAACTTGGGTTAGAGATTGGCTTTTTAACTGACTGCGCAAGGGAATATCGGCAAGGGAAATGGTTTCAATTTCAGCATTATTTTGTGTTTCATATCCCCCTGAAAATGCCGAACTACGCACCGTAATCACGACTTGTTGGCCATTATTTTGTACTGTTGCTAACGCATTTCCTGCATAAATAGGTCTAATGAAGGTTTGAGAATCAATAACTTGAGTAATGTCTGAAATTTGTGCTACCCCTAACGTTGCAGCAACCCGTGGGGCTATATTTTTCCCAAATGTCGTCGCAGGAAACAGTAAATGGGTATATTCCTTTGCAATATTAACCACGGCGTGAGCCATCGGTTCTGCGAGTTGGTTTTTCAAGTTATCTGATTGTATTTCTAGAACTTTACTCACACCTTGTATACTCGCAGCTAGCTGAGCGACCAATTCCGTCTCATCTCCTGCAATTAATAAGTGCAAATGATCACCCGCGGTAAGAAGCTGTTTTGCAGCGTTAATACTATGATAAGTAGAATTTTTTATTGTTTGATTATCATGCTCGACAACCACTAATACAGATATTTGGCTCATGGATATTTTCCTCGATTAAATCACTTCTTTCGCTTGCAATGCACTGACTAGCTCTGTCGCACTGCCTAACAATGTACATTGCCCTGCCCGTTTTTTAGGCTCTGAGACACTAAGCGTTTTAATTTGCCCTAATAGAGCAAAATTCATATCAGCAATATCGATAATATCTAACGTTTTTTTCTTAGCTTTCATGATATTAGGCAAAGTTGCATAACGAGGTTCATTGAGCCTTAAGTCCGTTGTGATAACCGCGGGTAATGGCATCTCTAACGTTTCTAACCCGCCATCAATTTCCCTTGTAACCTGCAGTAGTTGGCCCTCAAGCTTAATTTGTGAGGCAAATGTCGCCTGCGGATAATCCAATAATGCGCTAAGCATTTGGCCTATTTGATTACAATCATCATCAATAGCTTGTTTGCCTAATAAAATAAGATCCGGCTGTTCCTTTTCCACGATTCGTTGAAGTAAGCGCGCAATATCCAGTGGTTCTAAAATTAATTCTCCAGGCCTCTGGACTAAAATGCCACGGTCAGCCCCAATCGCCATCGCACTGCGTAATGTTTCTTGATAGCCAATATCACCAACGGAAACAGCAATAACTTCTGTCGCTTTTCCCGCCTCTTTTAAACGTACAGCCTCTTCGACAGCGATTTCATCGAAGGGGTTGATGGCCATTTTGACATTCGCCAATTCAACGCCTGAGCCATCGGCTTTTACTCTTATTTTGACGTTATGGTCTATTACTCGCTTCACTGCGACTAAAATTTTCATAGCAACTCCTATCCCAATTCTTCAACGATTATTGGGTATGATGATGTTCTAAAATCGTTTTTTAGGTTGAGAGAAACCGTAACAGTGATATTCACACTGCTACTGGCTATCTCAATTTTTACTATTTTTAATGCTAGTTTTTGATGAAATGGTTATTTACTTGTGGGTAATATCAATCGGTCTGCCACTGACATAGGCCATTTTTTAATCGCAACATAGTAAATAACACTGGTTGCCACCAAGCCCACAATCCATGAGATATCAACACCACCGAGTTTTTCGACTAAAGGCCCGGTATAAAACCCTGTTGAAATAAAGGGTAACTGTATTAACACACCCGCAATGTAAGTAAATATCCCAACTTTATTCCAGCGCCCATAGCGGCCATTTGGGTTTGCGAGTTCAGGAACGTCGTAGCGACCTTTAGTGACCCAATAGTAGTCAACCAAGTTAATTGCGCTCCAAGGGGTAAAGAATGCAAGCAAAAACAATAAGAAAGCAGAAAAGAGTTTTAAAAATGAGTGCTGGCCTGCTAATCCAAGTAAGGTTGAGAAACTGACCATTAAAATAATAAAGAACAACCTTTGCCCACGAGAAATTTGGCTTTTCCCACGGAAGCCACACCAAATTGCCGCCATAGACATAAAACTGCCATAAGCATTCAGTGCAGTTATCGTCACTTTTCCGTAGAAAATACTGATATATAACAGAGCCGCTATCAAACCAGTACTACCTAAGCCCACAATATACGAGACTTCGTTACCCGCAAACTTATTGCCGGCAAGCGCTGCGGCAAAAACCCCTAAAATCATTGATGCTTGCGTACCAATGACTGTACCTGAACCTACGGCCAAAAAGGCTTTGATTGTCGGAGTTTTAGTCGGTAAATAACGTGAATAGTCCGCAACATAAGGCCCAAATGCAATTTGCCAAGAAGCAGACAATGACATCGCTAATAAAAAGTTAGTCCAGCTAAAATGACGGTTTTCCAGTAAAACCGAAACATCATTCATATAAAATAGACGGAAAAATAGATAGAAGAACGTAATTATGCCGATAACACTCGCTACTTTCCCTAAAATATGGATGATGCGATAACCACAAATTGTGATGCCGATAATCACCACACCAAAAATAATAATTCCAACCCAATCCGTCACATGTAATAACTGACCGACCGCTTGCCCTGCCAGCACGGTACCACTGGCAGAAAACCCGACATACATCATGCAAACTAATAAAATAGGGATGACCGCACCGTATACGCCAAACTGTACACGACTCGAAATCATTTGTGGTAACCCCAATTTTGGCCCTTGCACCGCATGCAAGGCCATCACGGCACCACCTAACAGTTGGCCAATAAATAAGCCAATTAATGACCAGAATACATCCCCACCCAGTACGACTGCCAAGGCTCCGGTTACAATTGCAGTTATTTGTAAATTAGAGCCAAACCAAAGTGTGAATTGGCTTGATAAAGTGCCGTGGCGCTCGGACTCTGGAATGTAATCGATGGAACGCGCTTCGATTAAAGGTACATTCTCCTGCCGGTTTTTTTGCCCTGTAGCGATGTCGTTTGAAACTGTCATGGTAACTCCTCTTTAAGCAAGGCTGGCTTAAAGAATGAACCAATTAATCGTAATGGAACCGCAATAACTACAGTTGTAAGGTACAGTTATTAAGCATTACGCTGGGTGATGTTTTATCTGTTATTCACCCTAAATAACTAATTGAAATACATTCTTAAACCTGATTGTTGTTGTGTTTTTAATTCCATGATCCTGTTGTCAGGTAGTGCTTCCTATAGTGCTCCATAAACCAGTAAACGCCTGTCCCGCTTACTCGGCTCAATACTTAAAATAACTTAGTGGGCATCTAAAACGGCACATGAAATAATAATTTTTTGTATTTCTGATGTGCCCTCAAAAATCCGTAAAATCCGTGCATCACGCACATAACGTTCAAGGGGAAGGTCACGAATATAGCCGTAGCCGCCATGAAGCTGTAATGCTGCATCCGTAACAAAACCCGCGCACTCAGCGGCAAACAATTTCGCCGTCGCAGATTGCAAACTAAAACGCTCCCCTGAATCACGTAATTCCGCAGCTTGCCAAGTCAACATACGAGCGGCCTCCAACTGGGTATGCATATCCGCAATACGCCATTGAGTTCCTTGGTATGCGGCTAAGGGCTTTTTACCAATTTGGCGTTCTTTTACCCAACCTAAAGCACTTTCCATCGCAGCCCGAGCTATACCGAGTGACGTTGCGGCCACTTCAACACGCCCTTTATCTAAAACTTCCATCGCGGTATGGAACCCTTTATTTTCCTCTCCCAATAATGCCGATTCCGGTAGCCAACAATTCAGCGCTAATTCATAAATCGTGCTACCCCGTAATCCCATGGTTTTTTCAGGTTGAGAAAATGCCACGCCTTCCGTGCCTTTAGGGATCATAAATGCGCTGATCCCGCGGGCTCCCGCTTCTACATCCGTTTTCGCATACAACACGATAAAGTCAGCCTCTTTGGCGTTAGTAATATAGTGTTTATTACCCCGAATACGCCAGCCACTATTTTCACGAGTTGCCACGGTTCGCATATCTGCAGGATTAGAACCTGCAGCCGGTTCAGTTAAGCCAAATGCACCTAATAATTCCCCTGCAGCGGCTTTTGGTAACCAATAATTTTTTTGCTCTTCAGTACCACCAATTAAAATCGAATCTGTCGCCAAAAAATGTGCCGTTAGAGCCGATGAAGTCGAAGCACAAGCGGCAGCAACAGCTTCGACTACCTGACTCATCGCCACACTGCCAATACCAAAACCGCCATACTGCTCAGGTAAATTAATTCCCCAACAGCCCATTTCTCCTAACGCTTGTAAACTTTCTGCGCAAAAGGTTTCTGTCTCATCGTATCTTTGTGCATTCGGCTGTAAAATGTCATGACAAACTTTTTCTATCGCATCCACAACCGCTTGTTCTGTTTCATTAATATCAAAACTCATTGCATCGTCTCCGCATTTTTAATGGTTGTTCTCGCTGGCTTATACACTAAGTTTGCCTCACCTAATTTTGGTGCACGGCGGGTTGAATGAGGTTTATTTCCATTGAAAAAAACCGGTTGAGAAACCAAAGGCGTTCCCCCATCATTCAGGTGCGTCAGAACTTGCCTCACTTGGGCATGCTCACTTTGTGTTGCTTGGTGTAAATTATGAATTGGTGAAGCAGGAACGCCCGCGTTTAATAAAATGTCACATACCTCTTCAACGGTTTTTTGGCGTGTCCAACTTTCAATCTCTTTTCTAAGTTCAGCTTGGTGCTGTGTTCGACTCGGGTCATTAAGGTAGCGTGAGTCATGGCATAACTCTGGTTTTTCCATGCATTCGCAAAAGCGTTGGAATAGCTTTTCACTCGCAATCGCGATAACCACTAAGCCATCTTTTGCCTGATAAGTATCGAATGGCGTAGATACTGGATGGCGGTTACCCACTAGGCTCGGAGCCTTATCATGAGCAAATAGGTTTGAAAGCCCAGTTAACTGCATGCTCAGTAAGACATCCACCATCGCTACATCAATATACTGTGCTGCTTCGTCATGACGCTCTCTCGCAAATAACGCACTACTTATCGCCCATGAGGCAAACATCCCTGCACACACATCGCCAATTGACTCACCACTGCGTGTAGGCCCTGTTTCTGGGAAACCAGTGACACTCATTAGGCCTGACATCGCTTGTGCCACGATGTCATAAGCGGGATAACTGGCGAGTGGGCTGTTTTGCCCAAATCCAGAGATACTGGCGTAGATTAATTTAGGGTTGTGCTGCTTTAGGCTCTCAAAATCGATACCGAGTCGTTGAGTCACACCAGGGCGAAAGTTTTCAACCACCACATCACTTTCTTTGACTAGCTGGAATAAAATCGCTCGGTCTTCATCCGCTTTAAGATCCAATTCAATACTGCGTTTACCTCGGTTAATTAAACCGTAATAAACACTTTCCCCATCAATGAATGGCCCTAAATGGCGGCTGTCATCACCGTGGTTAGGCACTTCAATTTTGATCACTTCAGCACCAAGATCGGCCATCATACCTGTGCAATAAGGGCCAGCTAACACTCGGCTTAAATCGATCACTTTGATCCCCGCCAGTGGCCCTTGTCTTTTCTGAGTCAACGCAGCATTCATACTGAATTCCTTTTATTCCAGAAAGATGCCAGCTCAACTTCAGCTGGCAAAGGACATTACTTCACCATCGGCAAGTTCAAGCCTTGCTCTTTCGCACAGTTAATGGCGATGTCATAACCTGCATCTGCATGACGCATTACGCCCGTTGCAGGGTCATTATGTAAAACACGAGCTAAACGCTTATCAGCGGCGTCCGTTCCATCACACACAATGACGACGCCTGAATGTTGTGAGAAACCCATACCAACACCACCACCGTGATGTAAACTGACCCATGTTGCTCCACCTGCGGTATTTAATAGTGCGTTCAATAAAGGCCAGTCTGATACCGCATCAGAGCCATCTTTCATAGATTCCGTTTCACGGTGAGGGCTAGCCACAGAGCCTGAATCTAAGTGATCACGGCCGATCACGATTGGGCCCTTTAACTCACCACTTTTCACCATTTCGTTGAAAGCACGGCCTAATCTTTCTCTGTCTTTTAAACCAACCCAACAAATACGTGCAGGAAGCCCTTGGAATGCGATACGCTCACGTGCCATATCGAGCCAATTATGTAAGTGCTTGTCATCTGGTAATAATTCTTTTACTTTTTGGTCTGTTTTATAGATATCTTCTGGGTCACCTGACAACGCAACCCAACGGAATGGGCCAATACCTTCACAAAACAGAGGGCGAATATAAGCAGGAACAAAGCCTGGAAAATCAAAGGCATTACTAATGCCTTCATCTTTTGCCATTTGGCGAATATTATTGCCGTAGTCAAAAGCCGCTGAGCCACGCTTTTGCATCGTTAACATCGCATCCACTTGGACTGCCATGCTTTTTTTCGCTGCTTTGGTCACTTCAGCAGGTGCGGTTTGTTGTTTTTCACGCCATTGGTCGAGTGTCCAACCCTGTGGTAAGTAGCCGTGTACAGGGTCATGGGCGCTAGTTTGGTCAGTGACGGAATCAGGAGTGATATTGCGTTTCACCAATTCACTGTAAACATCAGCCGCATTACCTAATAGCCCAACAGAAACTGGCTGGCCATTTGCTTTGGCTTCCTCGATATATTGCAGTGCTTCATCTAATGTCGTCGCTTTTTTGTCCACATAACGAGTTCTTAAACGAAAATCGATACGGCTTTCATCACATTCCACCGCTATCATGCTAAAGCCCGCCATGGTTGCTGCTAATGGCTGTGCTCCGCCCATTCCACCTAAACCGCCCGTTAAGATCCAACGCCCTGCTGCGTTACCATTAAAGTGTTGTTTGGCCAGTGAAACGAACGTTTCATAGGTGCCTTGGACGATCCCTTGAGAACCAATGTAGATCCAAGAACCAGCCGTCATTTGGCCATACATCATTAGGCCTTTACGATCTAACTCATTAAAGTGATCCCAATTCGCCCAGTGAGGAACAATATTTGAGTTTGCGATCAATACGCGGGGCGCATCTGGATGGGTAGGGAACACTCCGACGGGTTTACCTGACTGCACGAGTAATGTTTGGTCATCTTCCAGTGTGGTCAGCACATCTAAAATTTTGTCATAGCATTCCCAATCACGTGCCGCTCGACCGATACCGCCATAGACCACTAAGCTTTGAGGGTGCTCAGCAACATCAGGGTCTAAATTATTTTGGATCATGCGATATACCGCTTCTGTCAGCCAGCTCTTACAGGTTTTCTCACTGCCACGTGGTGCGCGGATCACTCGAGTTGAGTCAGTACGATTTAACATGGTTGTATCCCCTATCATCCATTTTTAATTAACTTTAAATTAACAATTTTATTTATAATAATCTGCGAGATACCCAGTTAGTGACGATGCACCTGTGTTTTAAAATTAATTATTTGATTAAAAATCAATAGATTAATTTAATATCAACTTACTCGAGACTATCTATTCATTGAGGGTATTTATCTATGGCTCAAATATATATACATTTACGTCACAAAGTATATACATTTAAATTTGAAATTTTGTAGGAAGTGTGAAGGTTGGAACACAAGAGAAGTTATACAACAACAAGTAGCTGTATGTTTCTAGAGAAAAAGTTGTATATACATTTGTTTTTATGCATAGAAACAAGTAAATAGCGAAATTGCGAGTCACTTCACAGAACGTTGCAACGATGTATAGCAAGAAAACCCATGCGTACCGCTCAAAATGGTGTACACCAGAAACAATAACGGGTTACCTGCATCAACAGATAACCCGAGCAATCAGAAAAAGTGAATGATGATTTAATTTTCTAAATCATTCGCGTTGTGGCTAGGCGGCAAAATGAGGATAGCTTGGGGAGCATACATAAGTATGTGACCCAAGTAGCCG
>NZ_JAMPMI010000002.1:0-10012 GCF_028478065.1 Providencia sp. PROV255
AATGAAGCCAACAACGCCACAGCGTGAAGGATGACTAAAATTTTAGCCGCCTAGATAGGCGCTTCGTACTGCCTCATTCGCTAGCAACGCTTTGCCACTATCTTCCAACACAATATGCCCATTTTCCAACACATAACCACGGTCTGCGAGTTTCAACGCTTGGTTGGCGTTTTGTTCGACAAGGAAAATTGTCATTCCTTCTTCGCGTAGCTGCTGAATCGTATCAAAAATTTGCATAATGATAATGGGAGCAAGGCCTAAGGATGGCTCATCAAGTAAGAGTAACTCTGGCTGGCTCATTAAAGCACGGCCTATCGCTAGCATTTGTTGCTCACCGCCAGACATCGTTCCTGAACGCTGGCTTCGACGCTCATACAACCTTGGAAATAGCTTATAAACTCGCTCAATACGTTCTTGGTACTGTTGGCGATCGGCAAAAAAGCCCCCCATTGCGAGGTTTTCTTCCACTGTCATACGAGAAAATACACGTCGCCCTTCAGGTACTAATGCAATATCTTCACGCATAATTTTCGAGGTGGGCAATTGGGTGATATCCACACCTCGGTAGATGACCTGGCCTTCCGATGCACGTGGATCGCCACAAAGCGTACTGAGCAAGGTGGTTTTCCCTGCACCATTTGCTCCAATTAAGGTCACAATTTCACCTTTTTGGATATTCAAACTAATTTCATGTAGTGCTTGAATTTTTCCATAATGGGTAGAAACTTTTTTAAACTCTAGCATCAGTAAGCTTCCCCCAAATAGGCTTTTATCACATCAGGATGTTGACGGATCTCACTCGGTGTCCCATTCGCTAATGGCGTTCCTTGATTCACGACATAAATGCGATCTGAAATTCCCATGACTAATTTCATATCATGTTCAATTAAGAGAATTGAAACATTATGATGAGCTCGTAACTCAGCAATCAAGTCATCCAAGTCATTGGTTTCTTTAGGGTTAAGACCTGCTGCTGGTTCATCTAACATTAATATTTCAGGGCGAGTGACCATACAGCGAGCAATTTCTAACCGACGCTGCTGCCCATAGGCTAAATTACCCGCTTGTCGATTGGCAAAGGGGAGTAAATCAACACGCTCAAGCCATTTTACCGCATTATCAAGCGCTTCAGCTTCTGCCCGACGAAACGCAGGGGTTTTCAATAGCCCAGAAAAAATGCCACTTTTTAAATGTTGATGTTGCGCCACAAGTAAATTTTCAATCACCGTCATTTCTTTAAATAACCGCACATGCTGAAATGTTCGGATGACGCCAAGGCGAGCAATAGACTGCCCTGTCAGCCCTTCAAGGTGTTTTTCACGATATAAAATCGTGCCGCTGGTCGGCTTATAAAACCCCGTTAAACAGTTAAAAATGGTGGTTTTACCCGCCCCATTCGGGCCAATCAGTGAAACTATTTCCCCTTGATTAATGGTTAACTCAACATTGTTGACGGCAAGTAACCCACCAAAACGCATTGTTAAGCCATTAACTTGTAGCAAAGGCGTTGTTATATGGCTCATACGCCCTCCCCTTCAGGGACTTTTTTCACCTGCATTTGACGACGTTTCATCGGTAATAGGCCTTGTGGTCGCCAGATCATCATCAGCACCATCAATGCCCCTAATAACAGCATGCTGTATTGGTTAAGGTCACGCATCATTTCCCGTGATACGACTAAGATAATTGCGGCTAAAATCACGGAAGTTTGTGAGCCCATTCCCCCTAAAACGACGATGGCTAACACAAATGCCGACTCCACAAAGGTAAAAGATTCTGGGCTGATAAAGCCTTGTCGTGCGGCAAATAACGTCCCTGCAAATCCCGCAAAGGCCGCACTAATAGTAAATGCGGTTAATTTTATTCGAGTTGGGCTTAGCCCTAATGAGCGACAGGCAATTTCATCTTCGCGTAATGCTTCCCATGCACGACCTAATGGCATACGCAGTAAGCGATTGATAACAAATAAAGTTAAGACTACTAATAACAAGGCGACAAAATACAGGAAAATAATACGGTCACCAGGGCTGTAATCTAAGCCAAAAAAGTTATGGAAGGTATCCCAGCCATCTTTAGCGGTACGGCTAAATTCCAAACCAAAGAAAGTCGGTTTCGGTAATTGACTGATCCCATTTGGCCCGCCAGTGATTTCGGTATTATTCAGTAATAAAATACGAACAATTTCCCCAAAGCCGAGCGTCACTATTGCAAGATAGTCCCCCCGCAACCTTAGAACAGGGAATCCCAATAAAAAACCGGCTAACGCAGCGGTTAACCCTGCAATCGGTAAACTTTCCCAGAAACCAAAACCATAGTAATGATTTAATAAACCAAAAGTATAAGCACCAATGGCATAAAAGCCGGCATACCCAAGAACCAGTAACCCAGATAACCCAACAACCACATTTAACCCTAAGCCTAACATCACATAAATTAATGTCAGGGTGGCAATATCCACGCTTCCGCGAGAAACAATAAACGGCCAAATAATTGCGGCAATAATAATTACAGCTGCAAGAATCTTTTGCTTGGCTGTCGAACCATCAAAATCAGGGATCGCCCACGCCTTTTTAGGAACTCCTTGCCATACTTTATTTAATGTCGGACGAACCAACTGGTAAACAAAGATGACAATAATACCCGCAATGATCCAGTTCCAACGTACAGAATCCCCAACCGTAACAACCAGTTTTGTGCCATCAAGAGCGAGCTGCAACCCCATCATGAACAGAGCCAATACGAAAAAAGTCACTGAAGCCACAATGGCATTAATCCAATTTTCTTTTCTCATACTTTTTCGACCTCCGGGCGTCCCAGAATGCCGGTTGGCATGATTAACAACACACCAATCAATAAACCAAATGACACAACATCTTTATATTCTGTACTTAAATATGCAGAGGTCATCGCTTCTGCAACACCTAAGATTAAACCACCTAACATGGCGCCGGGAATACTCCCAATTCCCCCTAATACCGCCGCAGTAAATGCTTTCATTCCTGCCATAAAACCAATATAGGGGTTAATCACACCATAAAATTGCCCCAATAGCACACCAGCCACAGCAGCCATTGCAGCACCGATAACAAAGGTCAATGAAATGACGCGATCGGTATTAATGCCTAATAAGCTAGCCATTTTAAGATCTTCTGCACAAGCTCGGCAGGCTCTTCCCATTTTTGAATAGCGAATAAATAGCGTCAAAGCTAACATCGCAAGCACGGTAACCACCCAGATGGTCAATTGCATCTTAGTCACCGTGGCTTCAAAACCATCGCTTTCACCGAGAACCCATTGCCCTGTAATCAAACTGGGTAGGGCTAAATCACGCGAACCTTGTGACAAACTGACATAGTTTTGCAGGAAAATAGACATTCCGATCGCAGAGATCAATGCAATCAATCGCTTAGAATGACGGACCGGCCGATAAGCAACCCGTTCAATACTCCAACCATAGGCACTAGAGACCACAATTGCCGCAATGAAGGCCGCAGCAACAAGGAGCCAACCGATATCAATCCCAAGCATCATTAAGCCTGCGATCACAATAAAAGAGACATAGCTACCAATCATGTACACTTCGCCGTGGGCGAAGTTAATCATCCCAATGATGCCATACACCATCGTATAGCCGATAGCTATCAGTGCATAAGTGCTACCGAGGGTTAAACCATTCAGAAGTTGCTGAATAAAATACAGAATTTGATCTGACATAAGACTATCCTTTCGAACTACTTGTCCTCTATAGAGAACAGAAGCCGGAAGCAAGTGACTTACTTCCGGTTCTTATTCACTATGCTGGAACACTGCTGAGTACTATTTTACAGAGGTGGAAGTCCCATCTTTGTGCCACTCAAATACACCAAACTCAAACCCTTTCAGGTCACCGTTTGGCTGCCAGCTTAATGTTCCCATGACAGTTTCGACCGGATTTGCTTTCAGGTCTTTCACTAAATCTTCAGGCTCAATACTGCCAGTACGCTCCATTGCCGTCGTTAAACCTTGGATAGCAGCATAAGTTGTCCAAACAAATGGCCCTGTTGGGTCTTCTTTCTTCGCTTTGATGGCATCAACAATTGGTTGGTTAGTCGCAACTTGGTCGTAACGTTTTGGTAAAGTTACCAACATGCCCTCAGAGGCATCACCTGCAATATTTGATAATGAAGAGTTACCGACGCCTTCAGGCCCCATAAAGCGAATATTCAAGCCAGCTTGCTTCGCTTGGCGTAAAATTTGCCCCATCTCTGGGTAATATCCCCCAAAGTAAACAAAATCAACATTCTCTTTCTTCAATTTTGCCACTAAAGCGGAAAAGTCTTTGTCACCCGCCGTTACCCCTTCAAACATCACTTCTTTAACGCCAGCTTTATTGAGGCTTTCACGTACAGAACGGGCTAAACCTTCCCCATATTGTTGTTTGTCATGCACAACAGCAATACGAGTTGGTTTGATATCTTCCATAATAAACTTAGCTGCAGTGGGTCCTTGGTCCGAATCCAAACCGGTTGTACGCAGAACCATTTGATAACCACGTGTGGTTAAATCCGCATTAGTTGCAGCTGGGGTGATCATAATGACACCTTCATCCTCATAAATATCGGATGCCGGCTGTGTTGAAGAGGAACATAAATGCCCAATAACATGGCGGATACCATCGTTAATCACTTTATTTGCCACCGCAACCGCTTGTTTCGGGTCACAGGCATCGTCATATTCTACTGCCACTAATGTGTTTCCATTAATGCCACCTTTAGCATTAATATCTGCGATCGCTTGGCGTGCCCCTGTAAATTCCATATCACCATATTGAGCTACAGGCCCTGACATCGCGCCAACAACCGCTATTTTAATTTCCTTTGCCCATCCTGCTGAACTGAATGCCATCGCAATACAGCCCGCTAATAATGCTTTATTCATATTCTTCATTTTATCGTCCCCGTCTTCGTGGTTCTGAGTGTTTGTGTTTGATTTGTAGTAGATTATTATAGTTGACAGGTAAAATGCCTGAGATTTCAAAATACAGCGAATAAGGCTATATATTTCATAACATTAAACAAGATAATTATGCTAAATAGCAAATGTATATGGCAGGTTTTTACATTAGAAGCAGAATAAAAAACTGATGTGTTAAAGTAGGTTTTTTGTAAATACTAGTGTTATATTCGGGTTAAATTTAAATTAATCCGAGTGAAATTCGGAAAATTCAGTATCACCAAATTTTTCTCTCTAAAATCAAAAAATCGGTTGTAGATCACTCTGGCAGGATGAGTGACTGCAACTCTTACAGGGAAACAAACAAAATATCATGAGACTTACTATTATCCCGCTGGTCAATCCTACTGAGCAACAATATCTGGACTTACATAAAATCTGGCCTGACCAGAGTCCTTTTGAACTAGCCAAAATGTGCAAAGCAGGTGACTTATTCTATGCCGCCCGTTTTAATGAACGCCTTCTTGGAGCTGCAAAAATTACGGTGGATCATAACACTGCCACTTTGCAGGATTTTTGCGTACGAGAGGTCACTCGCCGACGCGGTGTTGGCTCATATTTATTAGAAGAAATTTGCCAAGCTATTCCTGACATTACACTATGGAAATTTGATATTAGCGGGGTAGCCCTACAAGAAAAAGAAGCGGTGCGGCTATTCTTGGCTGCTAATGGCTTCAATACCACCGCACAACCTGATATATGGGGAAAAACAGCATGAAGTTAAATAAAATTCATCATGTTGCTATTATTGCATCCAATTTTGAGGTCAGTAAGGATTTTTATTGCCGTATTTTGGGGTTAAATCTACTTGAAGAACATTTCCGCCCAGAAAATAATTCATGGAAAGCGGATTTAGCCTTTGGTGAACATTACCAAATTGAATTATTCAGTTTTGTTAATCCGCCAGCAAGGTTGAGTTATCCTGAAGCCACAGGGCTGCGCCATTTAGCCTTCAGTGTTGATGATTTAGATAAATGGGTAGCTTATTTAACTGAGCAAGGTGTGGCTTGTGAGGCCATACGCATCGACCCCTATACCCAAAAGCGTTTTACATTTTTCACAGATCCCGATGGCTTACCGCTAGAGTTATACGGTGATTAATTGAACAATAAAAAATGTAAAAGTAGAAATGATTATCTGCATTTATCCACCTCTTAACGGGTAATAAATGCAGATAATTTTAGTGAACAACGAATTGGCCAGTCATAAATTACATTTCGCTATCTTCGTCTTCTTCCATCGCCAAACGTAACTTCTTCATTGCGTTCTTTTCAAGCTGACGAACACGCTCTGCAGAAACACCGTATTTATCAGCGAGTTCTTGCAACGTCGTTTTGTTGTCATCGTCTAACCAACGAGCTCGGATGATATCCTGACTGCGCTCGTCCAAAGAATCCAACGCATCTGCTAAGCGGTCAGTTGCATGGCTTTCCCAGTTATCATCTTCAATTGAACCGGCAAAGTCTGATGCTTTGTCTTGTAAGTATAAGACTGGGGCTACAGGGCCACCAAAATCACTGCTGTCATCGTCATCTGACATATCAAATGCCATGTCTTGTGCAGCCATACGTGATTCCATTTCACGCACATCTTTAGTACTTACCCCTAACTCTTGGGCAACCATATCAACTTCGTCCTGGTTAAACCAACCAAGACGCTTTTTATTCTTTCTTAAGTTAAAGAATAGCTTACGTTGCGATTTTGTTGTCGCGACTTTGACAATACGCCAGTTACGTAAAACATATTCATGAATTTCAGCTTTGATCCAGTGAACCGCAAAGGAAACAAGACGAACGCCAACCTCAGGATTGAAACGACGCACCGCTTTCATCAGGCCGATATTACCTTCCTGAATTAAGTCAGCTTGTGGTAAACCATACCCTGCATAACTACGAGCAACATGAATAACAAAGCGCAAGTGCGATAAGATCAGTTGCTTTGCAGCATCCAGATCACCATGGTAATGCAGCCGTTCAGCAAGTTCCTTTTCTTCCTCAGCGGTGAGCATCGGGTAAGCATTAGCAGCCCGAACATAGGCTTCAATACTTCCTTGTGGAACAAGAGCTAATGATTGCATGTCTTTGGTCATTCAGATCCTCAATAAAATAATAGGAAACAGATTAGTTTGTATTGATAACCGCATTGGTTAGCCATGAGGTAAACATTTTTAGTCTACCAGTTTAACCGCGTTAAATAAATTATATACAAAATTTGTTAACAGTAGGTCAATGTAGGACAAAACAATTCAGACTAAGTTCATTTTTAACGAAAATTTGCAATAGAATCAAAGAGTCATGATATAATCAAATCATGACTCTTGAATAAAAATGATGAAAAAACAACATATTACTCAGGTGTAAAGTGTCGTAAATGTTGAAGTGTTGCCAACCATGCCGCTATCCAACCAACCATAGCGGATAACAGTAGAATCAATAAAGACTCTTCCCATAACAGTCCTTCAATCTGAAATTGCGTACCAAATACACTGGCTACTTTTGCCACACCGTCCGCTAACTGCCAAACAAGTAGAAAGGTCATAATTAGGGAAATAATGGCACCTAATGCACCCAATACAAGGCCACCATTTAAAAATGGCCTCATGATAAACCCATCAGTAGCACCAATTAACTTCATCACATTAATCGTATCGCGGCGAGCAAAAATATTGAGCCGTACGCTATTACCTATCACAAGGAATAGTGACACAATCATTAAAACCCCAATGACAGAAGCGACTTTCCCAACCAAACCCGTTAGTGCAGCTAACCGCGCAAACCAGCTATCATCCATGCGAACTTCTTCAATGCCATCGACTTGGCTGACTCTATCACGCAGTGTTGTTAATACATTAGAACCTTCAAAATCAATTTTAGGCGTAATTATTGCGACTGCAGGCAGTGGGTTTTCCTCTAGCATATCGAGTGCAGTACTAAAACCGGACCAACTGCGAAACTCACTCATGGCTTGGTCACGTGAAAGGTAATTCACATGGTCAACCCCATCAAGAGCCTGCAGTTGTGTTACTACATTTTGCCCACCTTGTTCATCAAGAGATTTATCAAGATAAACAGTGAGTTGTGGTGTTGGATACCATTGCTCCGCGGCTTGCGAAACGTTTTTCCACACAATATAACAAAGGCTCGGTAATGTGAGTGAAATCGCAATAACCATGATAGTCAAAAAGGTGGCCAAAGGCTGTCTTAGCATGTCAGCGAGCGCATTCAACCACGAGTAACGCCACTGCTCTTTCCAACCGCCTTTTAATGCTTTACTTTTCGATTGCTTGGCTCGTTCCGGCTTGCTTTTACGGACATTCTTAGCCATGTTGACCTCCAAGCATACGACCTTCACTCAATGTAAGAACACGGCAGTTACGACGCTCAATCAATGCAATATCATGGGTCGCCATTAAAACGGTCACCCCTACACGATTGAATTCTTCGAATAAACGCATGATTCCTTCAGACAATTCACCATCAAGGTTACCTGTTGGTTCATCCGCTAATAACATCGTTGGTTTATTCACCACCGCTCGGGCAATACCGACACGTTGTTGCTCCCCACCAGATAACTGAATTGGGAAGTTTTTCGCTTTGTCCAATAACCCAACTTTATCCAATGCAGCGGAAACTCGCCGACGAATATCCTCGGTACTAGCACCAGAAATGATTAGCGGCATTGAGACATTGTCATATACCGTTCGATCAAATAACAGGTGGTGATCTTGAAAAATCATCCCGATCTGCCGGCGCAGAAACGGGATCTCTCGATTTTTCAAGCGGCTGATATCATGACCATTGAATAAAATATGACCCGCACTTGGGCGTTCAATTCCACAAATCAGTTTAAGTAATGTACTTTTACCTGCGCCTGAGTGGCCTGTTAGAAATGCCATTTCTCCAGGTTGAAGATGAAAATCAACCCCTTGGAGTGCTTGGCGGCCACCGCGATAAGCTTTACTAACGTGTTCAAAGCGAATCATCGAAAATTATTCCTCTCGGGCAAATAGAGCCTCGATAAAGTCATCTGCTTTAAATGGACGTAAATCTTCAATACCCTCACCAATACCAATATAACGAATTGGAATACCAAATTGGTCGGCAATAGAGAAAATTACGCCACCTTTTGCTGTGCCATCGAGCTTAGTCAATGTTATACCTGTTAAACCGACCGCATCATCAAAAAGTTTTGCCTGACTTACCGCATTTTGTCCAGTACTTGCATCTAGCGTTAACATAATTTCATGGGGAGCATTTTCATCGAGTTTTTTCATCACCCGGACAATTTTTTTCAACTCTTCCATCAAGTGCGATTTATTTTGTAAGCGCCCAGCGGTATCTGCAATTAAAACATCAACCCCTTTCGCCTGCGCTGATTGAATCGCATCAAAAATAACCGATGCAGGATCTGCGCCAGTATGTTGAGCGACCACAGGGATCTTATTGCGCTCTCCCCATACTTGAAGTTGCTCAACGGCTGCTGCACGGAAAGTATCCCCCGCGGCTAACATGACGCTTTTCCCTTCCGACTGATATTGACGTGCTAATTTACCAATTGTTGTCGTTTTCCCGACCCCGTTAACACCAACCATAAGAATAACATAGGGTTTTTTGTCTTCAATCACGAGTGGTTTATCCACTTTCGCTAAAATATCAGACATTTCCTCACGCAATTTGCCATATAACACTTCTGCATCCTTGAGTTCTTTACGGCTCGCATGTGCCGTTAAGTTATCAATGATTTTGCGAGTGGTATCAACCCCGACATCAGCAATCAATAGCTGCTCTTCAAGCTCTTCAAATAAGTCATCATCAATTTTTTTACCTGAAAACAGCCCAAAAAAACCTGAACCTAAATTCTGGCGAGTTTTTAATAACCCTTTCTTTAGCCTAGCAAAGAAACCTTCTTTTTTAGGTTTTTCTTGCTCTGTTGGTAAATTATTTTTTTCTTCTTCTAAACGTAAGCGCTCAGCTTCAGCTTCTTCCTCTGCAATTCTCGCATCTTCGGCGGCTTGTTCTTC